>JBMCIH010000008.1:0-14893 GCA_048617055.1 Marinobacter sp.
GGATCCCACCCGGCAGCGCCTGACCCGCCTGGGACTGGCCACCCTGGGGGATGTCCTGCAGTTGCCGGCCGCCGAACTGGCCCGCCGGCTGGCACCGGAAACCCTGGCCTATGTACAGCGCCTGCAGGGCCAGCGGCCAGACCCCCAGGTCAGCTGGCAGCCCCCTCACCACTTCATGCAGCGGGCCGATTTTGGCCTGCCTGTGGAGAAGACCCAGGGGCTGCTGTTTGCCCTGCAGCGCAGCCTGGCCGAGCTGGAACGAGACCTGCAGTGGCGCCAGCAGGATACCGACAGCCTGCTGCTGGTGCTCCACCACTACCGGCAGGAGCCCAGCCGGCTGCGGGTACGCACCACCGGGCCGGAACACCGGGCGGAAGCCTTCCTGAACCTGCTCCGGATCCGGCTGGAACAGCACCCCCTGCGGGCGCCGGTGGAAGCCCTGGAACTGCAGGTCACCCGCTTTCTGGACCGGCGGCCGGCCACCCATACGGACCTGCTGGGGGAAACCCCCGATCCCGACGAAGCCTGGCACACCCTGGTCAGCCGCCTGCAGGCACGCCTCGGAGAACAGGCCCTGAGACACCTGGCGCCCGCGGCTGACCACCGCCCCGAGAGGGCCTGGAGTGCCCGCAGCCTGACCAGCAGAGCCTGCCGGACCCGATACGACGGGCAGCTGCCCCTGCGTCCCCTCTGGCTGCTGCCCCACCCCAGCCCACTGGTGGTGACCCCGGCTGCCTGGCTCAGCGGCCCGGAGCGTATCAGCGGGGGCTGGTGGGACGGTGCCCGGGTACTGAGGGACTACTACATCGCCCGCCTGCCGGAGGGGCAGCTGGCCTGGGTCTACCGGGACAACCGGCAGGGCTGGTTTGTCCATGGCTGGTTCGGGTAACGCGGCATGACCATGGGTTACGCCGAACTGCACTGCTTCAGCAACTTCAGCTTCCTGACCGGAGCCTCCCATCCCCATGAGCTGGCGGAACAGGCCCTGGCGCTGGACTACCGGGCCCTGGCCATCACCGATGCCTGTTCGGTGGCAGGCATTCCCCGGGCCTGGCAGGCCCTGAAGGACCGCCCCGTGGCCCTGATTACCGGCAGCTACTTCGAGATGGAGCCAGACACTGCCGGCACCGGCCTGCGACTGATCCTGCTGGCCCGCACACGCCGGGGTTACGGCCAGCTCTGCCAGCTGATCACCTGTGGCCGCCGCCGGGCGGCCAAGGGCCATTACCAGCTGTTTCCGTCAGACCTGGAAAACCATGACCTGGACGACTGCCTGTGCCTGTGGCTGCCGCCCACCGCCGGCCATGCCCGGTTCGCAGAAGCCCTGAAGTGCGGGCAATGGTTGAACGGGCTGTTCCCCGACAGCCTCTGGCTGGCCGCCAGCCGTACCCTGGAGGCAGGCGAGGAACAGCGGCTGCACCGCATCCGTGCCCTGTCACAACAACTGGCACGGCCGGTGGTTGCCACCGGCGAGGTTCACATGCACTGCCGGCAACGCCAGCCCCTGCAGGACGTGCTGACCGCCATCCGCCACAACACCAGCCTGGATAACGCCGGCCATGCGCTGTTCCAGAACGGTGAACGCTACCTGCGCCCGCTGCCGGTGCTCAAGCGGCTGTTTCCTGAGGCCTGGCTGCAGGAAACCCTGGCCATTGCCGACCAGTGCCGCTTCCGCCCCGGCGAGCTGCGTTACCAGTACCCCTCGGACCTGGTTCCCGTGGGCCGGACACCCGCCAGCTGGCTACAGGAACTGACCCGCCAGGGGGAGCAGCGCCGCTTTCCCGGAGGCACCCCGGCGCACATACAGGCCCTGATCCGCAAGGAACTGGCCCTGATCCGCGAGATGCAGTACGAGCACTACTTCCTGACCATCCACGATATTGTCAGCTTTGCCCGCCGCCAGGGCATCCTCTGCCAGGGCCGGGGCTCGGCGGCCAATTCCGCGGTGTGCTACTGCCTGGGCATTACCGAAGTGGACCCCCGTCAGATAGAACTGCTGTTTGAGCGCTTTATCTCGAAAGACCGGGACGAGCCGCCGGATATTGACGTGGACTTCGAACACGAACGCCGGGAAGAGGTCATCCAGTACATCTACCAGCGCTATGGCCGTGACCGGGCCGCCCTGGCGGCCACGGTAATCCGCTACCGCCCCCGCAGCGCCATCCGGGATGTGGGCAAAGCCCTGGATTTCGACCCGGCCCAGGTGGAACAGCTGCTCAACGGCATCGACTGGCGCGACCGGGAGACCGACTGGCGCGGCCAGATCCTCGACAAGGGCCTGACCCGTCACCGCCGGGTGGCCAACCAGTTCTTCACCCTGGTGAATACCCTGCTGGGCTTCCCGCGGCATCTGTCACAGCATGTGGGGGGCTTCGTCATCAGCTCCGGCCCTCTGGCGGAACTGGTGCCCACCGAGAATGCCGCCATGGCGGATCGTACCGTGATCCAGTGGGACAAGGACGACCTGGAGAGCCTGGGCCTGATGAAAGTGGATGTACTGGCCCTGGGCATGCTCACCGCCATCCGCAAGTCCCTGGCACTGATACCCGACGACAACGGCCAGCCCCTGACCATGCAGGCGGTCCCCCGTGAAGACGACGCCACCTATGCCATGCTGCAGAGCGGTGACAGCATCGGCGTCTTCCAGGTGGAGTCCCGGGCCCAGATCAACATGCTGCCCCGCTTGCGGCCGGAAAAATTCTACGATCTGGTGATCGAGGTGGCCATCGTCCGCCCCGGCCCCATCCAGGGCGACATGGTGCACCCCTACCTGAAACGCAAGCATGGCCTGGAACCAGTCAGTTATCCCAGCGAAGAAATCCGGGGGGTGCTGGAACGCACCCTGGGGGTGCCCATCTTCCAGGAGCAGGTCATCAAGCTGGCCATGGTGGCCGCCGGCTTCACCGCCGGCGAGGCCGACCAGCTACGCCGGGCCATGGCCGCCTGGAAATCCCACGGTGATTTGACCCCGTTCCGGAACAAGCTGATCAACGGCATGCTGGAGCGGGGTCACAGCGAAGACTTCGCGGAACGGCTGTACCACCAGATCTGCGGCTTCGGCGGCTATGGCTTTCCGGAGTCCCACGCCGCCAGCTTTGCCCTGCTGGTCTACATTTCCGCCTGGCTCAAATGCCATCACCCGGCCGCCTTCTACTGCGGTCTGCTCAACAGCCAGCCCATGGGCTTCTACTCCCCCTCCCAGCTGGTCCAGGACGCCGGCCGCCATCAGGTCACCGTGCTGCCGGTGGACGTCAACCACAGCCACTGGGATTACACTCTGGAAGGTCCGGAACAGCACCTGCGGGTGGGGCTGCGACAGATAAGAGGCCTGAGCCGGAAAAGCGCCGATACCCTGTGCCGGCAACGGCCGGCCGGCGGCTATACCAGCGTGCAGCAGATACGCCAGCGCACCGCCCTGCCACAGCGGGACCTGGAACTGCTGGCCGGCGCCAACGCCCTGGAAGCCATCAGCGGCCACCGCCACCAGAGTTACTGGCAGTTACTGGGCCACGAAGCCGCCGCGCCTTTGTGGGTGGCCGAAAAGAGCGATGACCAGGCCTACCTGCCAGGCAACGACCATGTTGACCTGCCCGCTCCCTCGGAAGGTCAGAATGTGCTGGCGGATTACGCCAGCCAGGGTCTGAGCCTGCAACGCCACCCAATGGCCCTGCTGCGGGAGCAGGGCCACCTGCGCCACTGCCTGAATGCCGAACAGCTGAAAGCCGCCGAGCCCAACCGCCCGGTCCAGGTCGCCGGCCTGGTCACCGGCCGCCAGCGCCCCGGCTCCGCCTCCGGCGTTACCTTTGTCACCCTGGAAGACGAAGTCGGCAACATCAACGTGGTGGTCTGGCTCAACACCGCCCGCCAGCAGCGCAGGCCTTTGCTGACCTCCCGTTTATTGCATGTGAAGGGCATTGTGGAGCGGGAGGGGGACATTGTGCATATCATGGCGGGGAAGCTGACGGACCTGAGCCATCTGATTCAGACCCTGCCGGTGCCTTCCCGGGATTTTCAATAAATCACCCTACCCAGGGCTACAGGACTGCCAGTGCGGACCTGCTCCAAAAGCCCCCTCTACCCTCCTCCGGACTTTACAGATAACACCCTTCAAAAGCACCCTGATCTGATCCGAGAGGGATGAACCTCACCCAGGAAGTGGCAATCTGAAGAATTTTCATGACTGGTCCGCGTGCGTATTGCAAAGAGTCAGAACGGTAAGTGTGGGGGAGGCTTTTGGAGCAGCGACAGGGATGTCGCGTTAGCATTGGGGTGGCAGGACGCCCCTCCAGTGCGGCGGAAAAGCCTCCCCCACACTTGCCGGGCCACCCTCACCCCCAGGCTACTTACAAAAAAGCCCCGAAAGACTCAATGTCTTCCGGGGCTTTCAGACTACCAGATAAAACAATCAGCCAAGCAGCTTGATCATTACACCGGCAGCCACCGCAGAACCGATAACACCGGCCACGTTGGGCCCCATGGCGTGCATCAGCAGGAAGTTTTGCGGGTTGGCTTCAAGGCCCAGCTTGTTGGAGACCCGCGCCGCCATCGGCACCGCAGATACGCCGGCAGAACCGATCAGCGGGTTGATGGGCTCCTTGGTGAAGGCATTCATCAGCTTCGCCATCAGTACACCCGTAGCCGTGCCGAGACCAAAGGCCACAATACCCAGTGCCAGGATGCCCAGGGTCTGGCCATCGAGGAAGGTATCCGCCATCAGCTTGGAGCCGACAGACAGCCCCAGGAAGATGGTCACAATGTTGATCAGGGCATTCTGGGCGGTATCGCTCAGACGCTCCACCACACCACACTCCTTCATCAGGTTGCCCAGGCAGAACATACCCAGCAGCGGTGCCGCATCCGGAAGGAACAGGGCCACAGAGATCAGGATGACCAGCGGGAAGATGATCTTCTCCCGCTTGCTCACCGGGCGCAGCTGGGTCATCTTGATCGCCCGCTCCTTCTCGGAGGTCAGGGCTCTCATGATAGGCGGCTGTATCAGCGGCACCAGTGCCATATAGGCATAGGCAGAGACCGCAATCGCGCCGATAATATGCGGAGCCAGCACGCTGGATACATAGATCGACGTGGGGCCGTCAGCACCACCAATAATGCCGATGGTTGCCGCTTCCAGAATGGTGAAATCCAGCACGCCCATCCAGTCCAGCAGCGCGGCACCAATCACTGTGCCGAAGATACCGAACTGAGCCGCGGCACCCAGAAGGATGGTTTTCGGGTTCGCCAGCAGCGGCCCGAAATCCGTCATCGCACCAACCCCCAGGAAGATCAGCAGCGGACCGATGGTGCTGCCGATGATTACCATATAGAAGTTGTTCAGCATGCCATTGGCGTAACCGTAATCCCGGGCCACGCTGTTGGCCATGCTGACGGTGGCGTTGTCGGAACCCTTGAAGGCCTCCTTGAAGGCTTCCTTGACTTCCGGCGTGACCGTCTGACTGGCCTGGTAGGAGACATCCAGCACACCAGCCAGGGCTTCCATCACCTGTGGCTTGCCAAAGTGCATGGCATTTTCCGCCGCAGACATGGCCAGACCGGCCTCCGGAATATTCGCCAGGATGCCACCAAAGCCGATCGGCACCAGCAGCAATGGCTCGAATTTCTTGTTGATCGCAAGAAACAGAAGGCCAAGGCAGACGAGAATCATCACCACCTGGCCAATCTCGATATTGAACAGGCCACTACCTGTCCACAATGTCAGTAGTTTATCCATGGAATGCTGGCCCTTATGCGATTGTCAGCATTTCATCATCAGGGGAAACGGCATCGCCGACCTTGACGAAGACTTCACCGACGGTGCCGGACTTGTTGGCGCGAACCTCGGTTTCCATTTTCATGGCCTCGAGGATAATCACCACATCGCCCTCTTCCACCTGATCTCCCGGCGATACGTGGACCTTGAAGATGTTGCCACCCAGAGGTGCCAGCAATGCCTCACCCTCGCCGGCAGCCGGAGTGGTTGCCGCAGGTACGGGCCCGGAAGCAGCAGCGCCTCCCTTGGCCTCGATCTGGCTGATTTCGCCGCCTTCGCTGACCGCAACCACGTACTCCTTGCCGTTGACCGTTACGGTGTAGGTTTCGGGGCCACCGGCCTTGCTGGCGGCCGCGGGTACCCCATCGTCAGCACTGGGCACCGGCTCGAAGGCATCCGGGTTCCCGCGGTTTTCCAGGAACTTCAGGCCGATCTGCGGGAACAGGGCGTAGGTCAGTACATCGTCCACTTCATTCTCGGCCAGCTTGATGTTCTTCTCTTCCGCCAGCTTCTTCAGCTCGTCAGTGAGCCTGTCCATTTCCGGCTCAAGCAGATCCGCCGGACGGCAGGTGATCGGCTCCTTGCCATCGAGGACACGCTCCTGCAGCTCCTTGTTGAAGGGCGCCGGTGCGGCACCGTACTCACCCTTGAGGATAGCGGCGGTTTCCTTGGAGATGGACTTGTAACGCTCACCGGTCAGCACGTTCAGTACCGCCTGGGTACCGACGATCTGGGAGGTCGGAGTGACCAGGGGGATAAAGCCCAGGTCTTCGCGAACCTTGGGAATCTCTGCCAGTACCTCGTCGAACTTGTCGCTGGCGTTCTGTTCCCGGAGCTGGTTCTCCATGTTGGTGAGCATACCCCCGGGTACCTGGGCAATCAGAATGCGGGAGTCGGTGCCGCGCAGGCTGCCCTCAAACTTCGCATACTTCCTGCGCACCTTGCGGAAGTAGCTGGCAATTTCTTCGAGCAGCTCAAGGTCCAGACCGGTGTCACGATCCGTGCCCTCGAGGATGGCAACCACTGCCTCGGTGGGGCTGTGGCCGTAGGTCATGGACATGGAGGAGATAGCGGTGTCGACGTTGTCGATGCCGGCCTCTGCGGCCTTGATGGCGGTGGCCGTGGACATGCCGGTGGTGGCATGGCACTGCATGTGAATGGGCACATCCAGCTCTTTCTTGAGGCGGCTGACCAGGTCATAGGCCACGTAGGGCTTGAGGATGCCGGCCATGTCCTTGATGGCGATGGAGTCCGCGCCCATGCTGGCCACTTCCTTGGCCAGATCCACCCACATGTCGATGGTGTGTACCGGGCTTGTGGTGTAGGCAATGGTGCCCTGGGCATGCTTGCCGGTCTTGCGCACCGCCTGAATGGCACGATCCATGTTACGGGGATCGTTCATGGCATCGAAAATACGGAACACGTCGACGCCGTTCTCGGCGGCACGCTCACAGAACCGGTCGACGACGTCGTCGGCGTAGTGCCGGTAACCCAGCAGGTTCTGGCCACGCAACAGCATCTGTTGCTGGGTGTTCGGCATGGCCTTTTTCAGTTCGCGGATCCGTTCCCACGGATCTTCGCCCAGGTAGCGAATGCAGGCATCAAAAGTTGCTCCACCCCAGGATTCGACAGACCAGAAGCCGACCTTGTCGAGCTTCTCGGCAATCGGCAGCATGTCGTCAAGACGCATGCGGGTGGCCAGCAGGGACTGGTGCGCATCCCGAAGGATTACATCCGTGATCCCCAGTGGTTTCTTGGTGTCAGTCATCGTGTCAGCCTTCTGTTAAAAGGTTCTAGTGTTCTGCGCCGGTCACTTCTTGTGGCGTGACCGGTATTGTGCAATCGCTTTCTTTATTGCTTCCGCCGTATCGGGATCAACCGCAGCGGGCGCAGACGCTTTGGCACGTGGCGTCCTGGCCGGTGTCGCCGGCTCGGGCGGGGCGAACCGGCCAATGATTTTTGACATGAGCGTGGTCGCGAATACCAGAATAATCAGGAATACGAACACGAACCCCATGCCTGCGATCATCAGGTCGATCGCCTGTGACATCAGCTCACTCATAACATGTGCTACCTGTGTTGAAGTATGTGACCTTTCCTCTGGCAGTGGCTTTCAGGCCTGCCTCGGGCCTCAATTGAAAACCATTCCCACAGGCAAAATCCCGCGTAATTTACCGTTTTATTTGTAGGGGAGCAACTGAAAAACGCCCCGGAAAGCCGCATTTTTGCGGCATTTTCGAAAACACAATGGGCAAAACCACGTATCAGTCTTGCACGTTTGCGAGCTCCCTTTAAAGCCCCGCCGGCACCACCCTGACGCGGAATCGACGTCCCTTGATCCTGCCAGCCTCAAGGCCCCTCAGGGCCTTTCTGGCCATTGCCGTATCCACCGCCACAAAGCTCTGGAAATCCTGGATAACGATCTTCCCCACCACATCACCGGGCAGGCCCGCCTCGCCGGTCAGGGCCCCCAGGATATCCCCGGGGCGCACCTTTTCCTTGCGGCCACCGGCAATACAGAGGGTGACGCGGGGTGGGTTATAGGGTGCCGGGGGCACCGCCAGCAGGCCGGCGCCCGGCAGCGGGTCGATCTGCCCGCCCCGGGCCTGCTCCAGCTGCACCAGCTTGTGGGCTCTGGCCGGCGTTACGAAGGTCACGGCCAGGCCTTCCCGGCCGGCGCGGCCCGTGCGGCCGATACGATGGGTATGGGTTTCCGGTGAACGGGCCGGCTCCAGGTTCACCACCAGCGGCAGGTCATCAATATCCAGGCCCCGGGCGGCCACATCGGTGGCCACCAGCACCGAGCAACTCTGGTTGGCGAAAAGAATCAGCATCTGGTCCCGCTCCTTCTGATCCATATCGCCATGCAATGCACCGGCACTGAACCCCTTCTCTTTCAGGAAGGCCGCCACGGCATCACACTGCTGTTTCGTGGCGCAGAACACCAGGCAGCCCGACGGCCGCAGTTCCGACAGCAGACCACAGAGCGCGTCCGGCTCCTGCCCGGCCGACAGCTCGTAGAACCGCTCACGGATGGCGGGCACCGGCTCCTCTTCCTGAGAGATGGTGATGCTGGCGGGGTCCTGCTGATAAAGATGGCTCAGACGGCGGACATGGTCCGGCCAGGTGGCGGAGAACAACAGTGTCTGACGCCCCGGGGGGCACACTGAAGCAATGGCTTCCACAGCTTCCTCGAAGCCCATATCCAGCATGCGGTCCGCCTCATCCAGCACCAGCATCTGCAGCCGGTTCAGCGACAGGGTGCCCTTGTCCAGGTGATCCTGAACCCGGCCCGGCGTGCCCACAACAATGTGCGCGCCGTGACTGAGTGAACCAATCTGCGGACCGATCGGTGTGCCGCCGCACAGGGTCAGGATCTTCACATTGTGTCTGGCCCTGGCCAGGTCTCTCAGCGCCCGGGCCACCTGGTCCGCCAGCTCCCGGGTCGGGCACAGCACCAGACCCTGAACCGAAAACCGGCGCACATCCAGCCGCTCAATCATGCCGATACCGAAGGCGGCGGTCTTTCCCGAGCCGGTGCGTGCCATGGCAATAACGTCCTCACCGGCGAGCACCCGCGGCAGGGTGGCCTGCTGGATAGGGGTGGGCGCGGTGAATCCAAGGGTATTCAGGTTGTCGAGCATGGCGCCGGACAGGCCAGGTATCTGGAAAGACATGATGAAGGAATCCGGAAAAGAGACGGGAGGGTCTTGAGCCGCTTATAATACCGGAAACTCGCTTCCAATTCAGAACCATCAGCGGAACCGATAATGGCGTCACTTCAGGAACAACTGTTAAAGGCCGGCCTTGCCGACGAGAAGAAGCTCAGGGCCCTCCAGAAAGAAAAGAAGAAACAGCGCAAGCAGCAGCCCAAGGGCACCATCGAGACCGACGAGACCAGGCTCCGGGCACAGAAGGCCCGCGAGGAAAAGGCCGAGCGTGACCGTCATCTGAACCAGCAGCGCAACGAGGAAGCCCGTCGCAAGGCCATTGGCGCCCAGATCCGCCAGCTGGTGGAGACCAACCGCCTGGACCGCAGCCGCTGCGATATGGACTACCAGTTTGTCCACGGCAAGAAGATCAAGAAGATCCTGGTGGACCAGACCATGACGGACCAGCTCGCCCGGGGGCGCCTGGCGGTGGTCTTGGTCAACGACCGGTATGAAGTGGTGCCGGAAGCCGTGGCCCGCAAGATCATGGAACGGGATGCGGAAGCGGTGGTGGTGCTCCATGAGCGCAGCCAGGCCGCCGACAGGGATGAGGAGGATCCCTACGCGGGGTACGAGATTCCGGATGATCTGATGTGGTGAGATGGCAAGGACCCCGGGAACGGGATCCTTGCCATCCGTTTACCATATGCAGCTATCAGTCACATTGCGCGAGCGAGTCACGCGCGGGGGTCGAGGCGTCGTTGATCGTATAGTCACATCCATACTGATCGTCAGCAACGACCTGTGGGTCCAGCACGTTATCACCACCGGGCTTGATACCAAGGTTAACCCAGGTCACAAGGTCCACCAGCGCTGTGGAGAACTCTGAACCGGAGAAGCCACAATGGCCCGGCGCACGAATGGCTCGCTGGACGAGAAGATCCTGACTGCCGTTGGCCTCAGCACCCTGACGATAGAGCTGTTGATGTATGAAAGGAACGAAAAAGTCTCCTAATGTATGCATCGTCAGGACGGGAACATCAAAATTCCCCTGAACCAACGGCAACCAGCGAACACTATCTTCCTGAACCGGATTCACGCCCAGGTCAGCCTGGAAGCGGCCGACTTTCGCGGTAAAAGCCCGCTCCTGCCCGGTAAATCGCTGACCGTCAGTCCAGCGATAGACCCGATCTGTATTATCGTAGAATTCCTTTGCCAGAATACCGGTAATAGTGCCATCCGAACCGCCGGTTCCCAGCACCGCACCTTGCCATACCGGGCTACTGAAACCCTCATCAAAGATAGGCCGTTCGCCACCAGTCAGGTTCATGGCAATATCTTTCAGACGCTGTCCTGCTTCATTTTTGGGAACGTAAGCGTCTTCACCACTGGTAGCCACAAACAGATTCGAGATGATCGCAGGCAGGTTCTGCTGGAAGTCCTCATAGGGTAAATGTCCCAGTCCCGCGAGTTCCTGCGCCACCCGCGTGTAATCGCCCAGCCAGTAGAACTGGTTCTGTTCGGCCTGACAAAGTGGCAGCGCCCCCTCATAGGCGACCGGATAGCGGGCTGTTTCCATCGTTTCCCGTTCCACCGCGGCTGCTGCAGTGTGACCACCCATGGAAACGCCGGCGATGAGGTATTGATTAACATCCCCGTGGTCGACACTCCAGTCGTTGCTCAGTATATCCGTCAGCTCAAGTGCCAGACGGTTGGTATCCTCAACGGCAGCCCGCACATCGTAGTAATTGGCAGAATAGGATGACGCCGCCCAAGCGTACCCGAGTGCAAGCGCTGTACTCCGGAAAGCCAGATTCGGCACTTCAGGCGTGACCACGGAGCTTTCCCCACGGAAACCGTGAGCATACATAATGACACCGCCGTGCCAGTCCTCGGGAAATTCCGCGGTATAGGCAGCTGGTCCCTGAATCCCTTCATAGGTCCCCCAATAAGCGGAAGCCCCCGGCCGCGCATCGAAGGCAAGGTCTTCCGCAACGGTAAACTCCCGGCTGTCGTGGTCCCGAACGAGATCCTTGTTGGCTCCCCAGCCGATGCCCTGGCCCTGGTTACCGGTGGTGCTTTGGGCCTGTAGCAGGGGGCTTGCAAGACCCATTGCAGCAGCACAAGCTATCGCCAGCATATGTTTTTTATGACCCATTCCTTTTCTCCATGTTTTTGTTATAGTTGCAATTATTTTAATTTTGCTGAGCGGAACATATTTTTGTATCCGTATGTAACAAAATAGGGAAGTTTTGTTAAAGCCGCAAGAAACAATTCATTTATTGTCAACGACTCAAATTTGACGATAGCAGCGCGAGCCGAGATTTTTCCTGAATATAACGAAAAACGCCGCAGCCGGAGGGGGCTCCAGACTGCGGCGTTTCTATTTAAGTGGCGCGGCTGGGAGGATTAGGCGGGCCTGCGGCCCTTCCCCCTTTGGGGCCGCCGTCGCGTTGCTCCGGCGTTCCTCCGTGCGCTGCGCGCACTACGGTCGAACCTCTATCGGTTCAAATCCTCCCAGTGCACTACGAAAAACGCCGCAGCCGGAGGGGGGCTCCAGACTGCGGCGTTTCTATTTAAGTGGCGCGGCTGGGAGGATTACTCAGGCCTTCGGCCTTCGCCCCTTCGGGGTCGCCGCCGCTTCGCGTCGGCGTTCCTCCGTGCGCTGCGCGCACTGCGGTCGAACCTCTTCCGGTTCGAATCCCATCGGACTCCGGAGTCTGTCGCGTTCTCCGGGTTTACGATGAGACTGTGCAATAAGTGGCGCGGCTGGGAGGATTCGAACCTCCGACCGCCTGGTTCGTAGCCAGGTACTCTATCCAGCTGAGCTACAGCCGCGCATCAAACTTTGCTGCTTTCCTCCGGGGAGGATTATTCGGGCCTGCGGCCCTCACCCCCTTCGGGGCTTCATCCAGTCGGTCGAATCTCCGACCTCTTAGCTAGGTGCTTTTTCCAGCCGGCCGGCGCTACGGGGAGCTACAGCCGCGTATCAGAATGCTGGTGGTCAATTGCTATCTCGACCTGTTGCCAGTACTTCTTCCTTTATATAGAAGAAAATGGCGGAGAGGGAGGGATTCGAACCCTCGATACGCGCAATGCGTATGGCTCCTTAGCAGGGAGCTGGTTTCAGCCACTCACCCACCTCTCCGTGACAACGGCGCGTATACTACCATAATTTTTCTCATTTCATAGGGTTGACAGGGAATTTTTCCGGACGGGTTTGCGCCAGGGTTTCTGACAGCAAAAAACCGCCGCGCACGAGAGGCTGCGGCGGTTTCTGTTTCGGAAACGATCCTGCAGACCGTCCCGGATGACACCTGTCAGCGATTACCAGGCTCGGGGCCTTCCGCTTCAGGGTCACCTTTTTCACTTTGGATACGCTGGTAAATCTCTTCACGGTGCACTGCCACCTCCTTGGGAGCGTTGACACCAATGCGTACCTGGTTACCTTTCACACCCAGCACGGTCACAGTGACTTCGTCACCGACCATCAGGGTTTCGCCGACACGGCGGGTCAAAATCAACATGTCCTTTACTCCCTATTCCAGAGCTACCTGTTCCGACTTGAACAATGAATTATTGCTTTATGATGGGACTTCCAAAACCGGGAAGTCGTAAGTAATCCCTTTCAGGCAATTACCTTACGACCGGAGCACCGATTTGGTTCCCTGTTTTGGCGAGGCCTGGCGGACCGACCTGTTTATCCGCCGTTGTTCAGGCCTCTGTCTCAGCCTTATGCAGTTCAAATGCGCTGTGGAGCGCCCTGACTGCCAGCTCAAGATACTTTTCGTCGATCACCACCGAGATCTTGATTTCAGAGGTGGAGATCATCCGGATATTGATGCCCTCGTTGGACAGCGCCTCGAACATTCGGGTGGCGACTCCTGCGTGGGAGCGCATCCCGACACCAACAATGCTGACCTTGGCAATTTTTTCATCACCGTTCACTTCCCGTGCGCCCAGTTCGCTGGCCAGCTTATCGAGGATTTCCCGGGTCCGACGGAAGTCGTTGCGGTGGACAGTGAAAGTGAAATCAGTGTGATTGTCCGCACCTACGTTCTGGACAATCATGTCCACTTCGATGTTGGCATCGCTTACCGGCTTGAGTATACGAAGTGCCACGCCGGGAGTGTCGGGCACACCGGCTATGGTCAGCTTGGCTTCGTCTCGGTTAAATGCAATTCCGGAAACAACCGGTTGTTCCATGATGCTTTCATCCTCAAAGGTAATCAGGGTGCCCTCGCCTTCTTCAAAGGAGGATAGCACCCGCAGCGGAACATTGTACTTGCCGGCAAATTCGACGGCGCGTATCTGGAGAACCTTGGAGCCGAGGCTCGCCATTTCAAGCATTTCTTCAAAAGTAATGCGGTCCAGGCGACGGGCGGAGTCCACTACCCGGGGGTCGGTCGTGTACACCCCGTCGACATCAGTATAGATCTGACATTCGTCGGCCTTCAGGGCGGCTGCCAGAGCGACCGCTGTGGTATCCGAGCCGCCCCGGCCCAGGGTGGTTATGTTGCCGTTGTCATCCACGCCCTGGAAACCGGCCACCACCACTACGCGGCCCTGATCGAGATCACCGCGCATATTGTGTTCGTCAATCTCCTGGATCCGTGCCTTGGTATGGGCACTGTCGGTGCGGATACGCACCTGGGAACCGGTATAGGAGCGGGCCTCGCAGCCACGTTTCTGCAGGGCCATGGACAGCAGGGCAATGGTCACCTGCTCGCCGGTTGACACCAGCACATCCAGTTCCCTTGGTGTCGGCTGTTCCATGATGTCGTTCGCCAGGGCGATCAGGCGATTGGTTTCGCCGCTCATGGCGGACACCACGACCACCACCTGATGCCCTTCCTTGCGGAACCGGCACACTTTGTCCGCGACGGCCTCGATCCGTTCGGTAGAGCCGACGGAGGTACCTCCGAATTTCTGAACCAACAGCGCCATGATCTTCCTACATTACGCACCGGGCACCTGAACGGATGCCCCGGAAACAGTCAGAGACCCCGTCCCGGCATAACCGGAGACAGGGCCGTCCCATAACAAACGCCGGGCTGGAGCCCGGCATAAAAAATCGCGGAATTATACCCCTAGTTCGTGGCCGGTTAACAGTGGGCTGGAAACGATACTGCCGCCCCGGTCAGCTGGCGTTGTCAGCCACCCAGTCGGCAACGCCTTCAAGGGCCGCCGGCAGGGTATCCGGATTGCTGCCACCACCCTGGGCCATGTCCGGTCGTCCGCCGCCCTTGCCGTCCACCTGAGCGGCAAGATGCTTCATCAGGTCCCCGGCCCTGATGCGACCGGTGGCCGACTTGGTGACGCCGGCGACCAGCGTCACCTTGCCGCCTTCCACACTGGCCAGCACCACCACGCCTTCGCCCAGCTTGTTCTTGAGCTGGTCCGCGGTTTCCATCAGCGATTTCCGGTCAGCGCCATCCAGTTGCGCGGCCACCACCTTGAGCCCCTTGACGTCCAC
>JBMCIH010000009.1:0-14499 GCA_048617055.1 Marinobacter sp.
AAGGCGTTCGCTGCGGGTCAGACCGTCCCGCACGTCGGGGATGGCTTCCAGCAGGGTTTCCGGACTGTCCTGGCCGGGCCCGTCTCCGGACGGTGGTTGGGGAGGCTGTGTCATGTCAGAATCTGCCCTTCTTGCTGACGGGTCTGCGGCCCGTCATCCGGAGGCATGGACCCTGTTGTACACTAGTGGATGATAGCGCAAATATCCCGGCCACCGGATGAAACGGAGAAGCCCACCATGAAACCCTGTTGGCACCCGCTACTGGTAACAATCCTCCTGATCTGCAGCGGACCGGCCCCGGCTCAGCAGGGGGCCGCCATTCCGGCGTTTTCAGAACTGCCCGGCCTGGCTCCGGAGCACGGCTGGGAGGCCCTGGAATTTCCTGACATCGACCGGCATACCCGTTATCAGCTGGTGACTGACGACGAGGAAGGCCAGGTGGTGGAAGCGGTGGCCGATAACAGCGCCTCGGGCCTGATAGCCCGGGTTGAACTGCAACCGGACAATTCGCTGATCCTGCGCTGGCGCTGGAAGGTGGAGGGGGTGCTGGAGAAGGGCGACGCCCGCCGCAAGTCCGGCGATGACTATCCGGCCCGCATCTACGTGGCCTTCGAATTCGAACCGGACAAGGCCAGCTGGTTCGAGCGGGCCAAACGCAGGACGGTCAGTGCGTTATTCGGTGAGGAGCTGCCGGGCAGGGCCCTGAACTATATCTGGGCCAACCGCCTGCCCCGGGGTGAGATGATTGCCAACCCGTATACCGGGGACACCATGATGATTGCGGTCAATTCCGGGCGGGAGCAGCTTGGGCAATGGGTCACCGTGGAACGGAACGTGGTGGCCGACTACCGTGATGCCTTTGGTGAAGCGCCCCCCGCCCTGGTAGGTGTCGCCATCATGACCGATACCGACAACACCGGTGAGCGGGCCCGGGCCCGGTACGGCGATATCACCCTGTCAAGGCAGTAACCCTGGGTCGTCCGGGTCACAGGGGCAGCCCCTCCATTGGCCGGGCGGGCCCGGCGTCGCCGATCGGCACTACCTCGCCCCGGGACACCAGCCGCTGCCAGGCCTCATCGAAGTCCCGCCGTCGCTGCTCTGCCTCGTCACTGGCCCGGGAAAACAGCCAGGCGGCCTCCCTGACCCACATGGGTGTGAAGCGTATGCCCGGCACCGGCTGCTCCATTAACCGGTCCAGTACCGGTTCCTGGTAATCCAGCAGATACTGCCCCCGCCCCTTCTTCAGCATATCCAGGGCGGACTGGTGGCCGGTGGTGCTGATGGCGCGGATATCGTCGGACTGGTCCAGGTAGCTGGCCAGGCCGGCGTAGTTGTAGCCGGTGATGGTGATGAGCGTCGTGCCGTACAGATCCGGAAAAGCCCGCGGCTCCGGCGTGGAGGGCAGGTACCAGACTCCGTAGGCCACTTTCAGCGGTGTGGTCTCGCTTTCTAGGACATCGTCCCCCAGCGAGGGGTTGTCAGCAAAGCCCTGCCAGAGATCAATGGCACCGATTTCCAGATAGAAGTAGACCCTTGCCGTCGGCAGGTACACGAACTCCAGCTCATAGCCAGCCTCTTCGGCAACCTTGCGGGTGAGCTCCACAAACCGGCCATCCGCCTCGCCGGCCTCATTCTGGAACTGGTAGGGGGGGAAATCCACATAGCCGACGGTGAGCGTCTCGTCGGCGCCCGCTGTAAGCATCGGGAGCAGCAGCAAAGCTGCCAGCAGTAACCTGGCCATGGTTATTGTTCCTTTTGACAACCCGCAACCGGCGCAGCCGTTACCAGAAGCAACATAGGCAGTGGAACAGGCCGGGTCAACACCACTAGACGAGGTAAATCACACACGCCAGCCCGACGCTGCCCATAACGATCATATAGGGGAAGGCCATGACCACCATGCGGCCGTAGGACAGGCGTACCAGCGGTGCGATGGCGGAGGTCAGCAGGAACAGGAAGGCCGCCTGACCGTTGGGTGTGGCCACACTGGGAAGATTGGTACCGGTGTTGATGGCAATGGCCAGTGTCTGGAAGTGCTCATTGCTGATGGCTCCGGCATCCAGCGCCTGCTTGATCTCGCTGATGTACACGGTGGCCACGAACACGTTATCACTGATCATCGACAGCAGCCCGTTGGCCACGAAGAACATGCCCGGTTGCTGACTCTCGGGCAGGCTGAGCACAAACTCGATCACCGGCTTGAACAGATGCTGGTCATGGATCACCGCCACCACGGCGAAGAACACCACCAGCAGTGAGGTGAACGGCAGGGATTCCTGAAACGCCTTGCCGATCTGGTGCTCGTCGGTAACACCGGTAAAGGACGTGATGAGGATAATTACCAGCAGGCCGATCAGGCCCACCTCCGCCAGGTGGAAGGCCAGACCGACAACCAGAATGGCCGCAGCGATCGCCTGTACCCAGAGCGCGGCCTGGTCCGCCTTGGTGCGTTTGGTCTTCTCGTTGTCGGCAAACTCTTCCAGAACCCGCCGCACAGGCTTGGGCAGACGGGTGCCGTAACCGAACCAGCGAAGCTTCTCCAGCGCCCAGCAGGTAAACAGCCCGGCCCCCAGAACAGGCAGGCTGACGGGGGCCATGTGCTCGAAGAAACTCTTGAAGTCCCAGCCCACGGTCTTGGCGATCAGCAGGTTCTGGGGCTCACCCACCATGGTGGCCACCCCGCCCAGGGCGGTGCCGATGGCGCCGTGCATCAGCAGGCTGCGAAGAAAGCCCCGGAACTGCTCCAGGTCTTCCCGGTGCAGTTCGATCACATCCGCATCGCTGTTGGCGTTATGGTCTTTCTGCTGGTAGCCCTTGCCCGAAGCGACCTTGTGATAGACCGAATAGAAGCCTACCGCCACACTGATAATCACCGCGGTGACCGTCAGGGCGTCCAGAAAGGCCGACAGCAGGGCCGCCGCGGCGCAGAACAGCAGTGACAGAGCCGATTTGGACCGCACCCCCACCAGAATCTGGGTGAAGGTGACCAGCAACAGCTCCTTCATGAAATAGATGCCTGCCACCATGAACATCAGCAACAGGATGACAGGGAAGTTGATCAGCAGCTCGTGATAGACCGCCTCGGGGGTGGTCATACCGATCAGCAGGGCTTCCACCGCCAGCAGACCCCCGGGCAGCAGCGGATAGCATTTGAGGGCCATCGCCAGGGTGAAAATGAACTCCCCTACCAGCAACCAACCCGCAACCGCCGGCCCGAACATCACCACCACAATCGGGTTGATTACCAGAAACAGCAGGATCAGCTGCTTGTACCAGACGGGGGCTTTGCCCAGGAAATTGGCAGCGAAGCCGCCATAAACGGTTGATGGCATTACGGGTTCACTTCTATCGAACGGGTCTTTTTTCAGGCGGGCGCATATTACCAGAACCAATAGCAAATGTGCTTGATATTTATGAATAGCTCGACCCAATGCACATTCTGGTGCCCGGAACTGCCCCACAAACGACCGGGCGCACCGGATTGGGGCAAAAAACCGCATCAGCTGCACCCCCAACCTACAGCGACAGGCTGTTTATTAGAAGTCTTTCATACAGTTGCGACAGCTGGCACAAAACTTGTTTAGTGTACCGGTACGCAGCGAGACGCTGGTTGTCTGAACCACTTATCAAAGCGCGACAATCTGACAAATGGTCAACTAGGGTTCCGGCCTGTTTCGAAAGCAGGTGACTGGTCCGAGAGTTGACGACCTTTTCCAAAGGTTACACGGCGGGACAAAAGCCCGGGAGGATCGTTCAGTAACTGACGCCTCTCGTTTTCTGAACCCCGAACCAGGAGGAAAAGGCGATGCTCGCAACCGCAGCTCCCCTCTACGACGATCTGATTCCCGGCGGATCCCACTGGTCCTTTGTCATGCGCCGTGGCCATATTCTGCGCCTGATCGATGAAACCGGCGGCGCCAATGTCGGCATGCTGATGTACAACCCCGAGAACACCCTCGAGCGGTACAACATGCCGGACACCCTCAAGAACCAGCACACTTTCAGGCTCACCCGGGGCCATGTGCTGCTGTCGGACATGGGCCGCGTCATGGCTTCCATAGTCCGCGATGACCTGGACTGGCACGACACCGTCAGTGGCACCTGCAATGCTGACCTGGTGGAGAAGCGCTGGGGCAGGAAGACCTACCAGCAGGCCCACAACCACTACCACCGCAACGGCCTTACCAGCTTTCTCAACGAGCTGGCCAAGTACGGCCTGGGCAAGAAGGACCTCACCGCCAACCTCAACTGGTTCAGCAAGGTACAGACCGATGGTGAGGGCAACCTGGCGTATGTAAGCGGCCACTCACACGCCGGCGCCACGGTGGACCTGCGTTTCGAGATGGACACCATCGTGGTGCTGCATACCTGCCCGCATCCGCTCAACCCCGCGCCGGAGTATCCCGCCCACCCGCTGCGGTACCAGCTCTTCCGGGCGGCTCCGGTCACCGATGCCGACCCCTGCAAGACCTCATCGCCGGAGGCCACCCGCGCCTTCGCCAACACCGCCCTGTACCACCTGATGCAGTAAGGAGGCCGGACATGATCAAAGCGAGCACCCTGAACCCCGACAACGCCGCCTTCCGCGAAACCGTGCCGGCGGGCGAGTACTTCCTGAAAGTGGTAAAGGCGGGCGAGACCGTCCGCATTCTCGACCTGGAGGGCAACCAGGCCGCCGATACCCTGTTCTACAACGCCCACAACCCCACCGAGCGTTACAGCGCCGTGGACACCATGCGCGAGCAGGGCAATGTCTACCTGACCGCTGGTTCGAGGCTGATGTCCTCCGAGAACAACGTGATGCTGGAGATCACCGCCGATACCTGCGGGCGCCACGACACCCTCGGCGGCGCCTGCGCGGCGGAGAGCAACACCACCCGTTATGCCCTGGACAAAAAGTGCATGCACGCCTGTCGCGACAGCTGGCTGATCGCGGTTACCGAGCATGAGGAGCTGGGCCTGAGCAAGCGGGACATCACCCACAACATCAACTTCTTCATGAACGTACCGGTCACCGCCGAGGGTGGACTGACCTTCGCGGATGGTATCTCCGACGCCGGCAAGTACGTCGAGCTGGAGGCGAAGATGGACGTGCTGGTGATGATCTCCAACTGCCCGCAGCTTAACAATCCCTGCAACGCCTACAACCCGACGCCCATCGAGGTGCTGATATGGAGCTGAAAAAGGTACTGATCGCCAACCGGGGCGCCATTGCCTGCCGGGTGATCCGCACTCTGAGGGAGATGGGAATCCCAGCGGTGGCTGTTTACGCCGAGGCCGACGCTGATTCGCTGCATGTGCGTCAGGCGGACGAGGCTTACTCCCTCGGCGAGGGCTCCGCCGCCGGGACCTACCTGGACCAGGACAGGCTGTTCGATATTATCCGCCAGAGCGGCGCCCAGGCGGTTCACCCCGGCTACGGTTTCCTCAGTGAGAACGCGGACTTTGCCCGTCGCTGTGAAGCCGAGAGCGTGGTATTCCTCGGCCCGACCCCGGAGCAGATGGAGCAGTTCGGCCTCAAGCATACCGCACGCGCCCTGGCGGAGAAGGCCGGCGTGCCCCTGCTGCCCGGCAGCGGCCTGCTGCACAGCCTGGACGAGGCGCTTGCCGAAGCCGAACGCATCGGCTATCCGGTGATGCTCAAAAGCACCGCCGGCGGTGGCGGCATCGGCATGTCCCGCAACTACGGGCCGCAGGACCTCAAAGACAGCTTCGACTCGGTACAGCGCCTGAGCCGGAACAACTTCAGCAACAGCGGCGTTTTCCTGGAGAAATTCGTCGAACACGCCCGCCACATCGAGGTGCAGCTGTTCGGTGACGGCACCGGAAACGTAGTCGCCCTGGGAGAGCGGGACTGCTCCGCCCAGCGCCGCAACCAGAAGGTGATCGAGGAGGCACCGGCGCCGGGACTGACCGGTGAGGTCCGCCAGCGTATGCAAGCCACCGCCAGGGCGCTGGGGGAAAGCATCGCCTACCGCAGCGCGGGCACCGTAGAGTTCATCTACGACCCGGACACCACCGGCTTCTATTTCCTGGAAGTGAATACCCGCTTACAGGTGGAGCACGGCGTGACCAAGCAGGTCTATGGAGTGGACATCGTGCGCTGGATGGTGGAGCTGGGGGCCGGCACCCTGACCGGCCTGAAGGCACAGGCGCAGAAGCTGACCCCGAAGGGCCATGCCATCCAGGCCCGGCTCTATGCGGAAGACCCCAACAAGGACTTTCAGCCCTCCGCCGGCCTGCTCACCCACGTGGACTGGGCCCGGGACGAGGGCCTGCGTATCGACACCTGGATTCAGCCCGGCACCGAGGTCTCGCCCCTGTTCGACCCCATGCTGGCCAAGGTGATCGTCCACGAAACGGACCGCGAGGCGGCCCGCCGCAAACTGATGCAGGCACTGGAAGGCAGCCGGCTCTACGGCATCGAGACCAACCGGGCCTACGTCCATCAGGTACTGGCCGACCCGCGCTTTGCGGAAGGCCGGCTGTACACCCGCACCCTCAACGAGTTCGACTACCAGCCCGCCACTGTGGATGTGGTCAGCGGCGGCACCATGACAACGGTGCAGGATTACCCGGGACGCATCGGCTACTGGGAAATCGGCGTGCCGCCCTCCGGCCCCTTCGACAGCTATTCCTTCCGCCTGGGGAACCGCCTGCTGGGCAATGACGAGAGCGCCGCCGGGCTGGAGATCACCCTCAGGGGACCCACCCTGGTGTTCAACCGGGCAACCCAGATTGTGCTCGCCGGCAGCGAACTGGCCGCCACCCTGAACGATACCCCGGTGCCCTTCTGGGAAGTGGTGTATGTCGCCGCCGGCGACACCCTGAAACTGGGCGCTACTACCGGCGACGGTGCCCGCGCCTATGTGCTGTTCCGGGGCGGCCTGGACTGTCCGCCGTACCTGGAGTCCCGCAGCACCTTCACCCTGGGCCAGTTTGGCGGCCATGGCGGCCGGGCCCTGAGGGCCGGCGATGTGCTGCACCTGACCGACGCCGCGCCCACAGCCGGCGCCAGGCTGGAAAACAGCCTCAGACCCGCCATCGGCAGGGACTGGAAGCTGCACGTGACCTACGGCCCCCACGGGGCGCCGGACTATTTCACCCAGGCGGACATCGACACCTTCTTCGACAGCGACTGGGAGATCCACTACAACTCCAGCCGCACCGGCGTGCGCCTGATCGGCCCCAAACCCGAGTGGGCCCGCAGCGACGGCGGCGAGGCCGGCATGCACCCCTCCAACATCCACGACAACGCCTACGCTGTGGGCACCGTGGACTTTACCGGCGACATGCCGGTCATCCTGGGGCCGGACGGTCCCAGCCTGGGCGGTTTTGTATGCCCGGTAACGGTGATCAGCGCGGATCTGTGGAAACTGGGCCAGCTCAAGGCCGGTGACAGGGTGCAATTCGTGCCGGTGAGTCAGGACCAGGCCGTGGCCCTGCGGGAAGCTATGGATGAGTCGGTGGCCACCCTCACCGCCGCCACGGTCCGGATCACCCCCATCCGGCCGCAAACCCCCGTGCTCGACAGCCTGGCTACCGATCAGCACGAGACCGGCGTGGTCTGGCGCGCGGCCGGCGACAATTATGTGCTGGTGGAATACGGCCCCATGGAGCTGGACATCCGCCTGCGTTTCCGCGCCCACGCCCTGATGCTGTGGCTGCGGGAGCAGGCCCACCCGGCCATCCTGGAGCTGACACCCGGCATCCGCTCCCTGCAGGTACACTACGACAGCCGGCGCCTGGGCCAGCAGGACCTGCTGGCGCTGTTGCTGCGCGCCGAACGGGAGCTGGAGCAACAGCCGGAGTGGGACGTACCCGCCCGCATCGTGCACCTGCCCCTGTCCTGGGATGACGAGGCCTGTCACGAAGCCATCCGCAAGTACATGCAGTCGGTGCGCAAGGACGCCCCCTGGTGCCCCAGCAACCTGGAATTCATCCGTCGCATCAACGGCCTGGACAGCATCGACGAGGTCAGGAAAACCGTCTTCAACGCCAGCTACCTGGTGATGGGGCTGGGGGATGTCTATCTGGGCGCACCGGTGGCCACGCCGCTGGACCCGCGCCACCGGCTGGTAACCACCAAGTACAACCCGGCCCGCACCTGGACCGCGGAGAACTCGGTGGGCATCGGCGGCGCCTACCTGTGCATCTACGGCATGGAAGGCCCCGGTGGCTACCAGTTCGTCGGGCGCACCCTGCAGATGTGGAACCGCTACCGCACCACCGGGCACTTCGAACCCGGCAAACCCTGGCTGCTGCGCTTCTTCGACCAGGTCCGCTTCTACGAGGTGAGCGCCGACGAACTCCGGCAGATCCGCCGGGACTTCCCCAACGGCGACTACCCCATCCGCATCGAGGAAACCCGTTTCAACCTGAAGGACTACGAAGGATTTCTGGCGGACAACCAAGCCGACATTCAGGCCTTCACCGCCCACCGCCAGAGGGCCTTCGACGAGGAACTGCAGCGCTGGATCGAATCCGGCCAGATCAATTTCAGCGCCGAAACCCCCATCGGGGAAACCGGCGAGGACGACATCTCCAGCCTGCCCGCCGGCCAGCACGCGGTGGAAAGCCACGTCGCCGGCAACCTGTGGGAATGCCTGGTGAAGCCGGGTGACGAGATCGAGGCCCAGCGCCCCGTGGCGGTGGTGGAGTCCATGAAAATGGAAATCGAACTGCTCAGCCCGGTCAGCGGGCGGGTGGTGGAAATCCGCCGCGAGGCGGGCCAGGCGGTGTCGCCAGGGGCCGCCGTGGTAATTGTGCAGGAGCACAGCAACTGAACTCTGACTGACGTTCAATAACGGGCAAGGCCCGGGGAGAGCAAGATGAAAACACGTGAACTGAGCAAACGTATCGGTGCTGTTGCGGGCGCCGGATTTCTGGCCGCCAGCATGAGCCTGGGGGCTGCTGCAGAGGAAAAGGATTCCTTCCGCATTGCCTGGACCATCTACGCCGGCTGGGTGCCCTGGGACTACGCCGAAGAGAGCGGCATCATGAAGAAATGGGCGGACAAGTACGATATCGAGGTGGATATCGTGCAGGTCAACGACTACATCGAGTCCATCAACCAGTACACCGCCGGCCAGTTTGACGGTGTGGTGGCCACCAGTATGGACGGCCTGTCCATCCCGGCGGCCTCCGGGGTCGATACCACGGCGCTGATCGTAGGCGACTATTCCGACGGCAATGACGGCCTGGTGTCCAAAGACGCCGACAGCATTGAGGACCTGAAAGGTGAAACCGTGCACCTGGTGGAGCTTTCGGTGTCCCACTACCTGCTGGTCAGGGCACTGGATTCCGTCGGGCTTGAGGAGCGCGACCTCAAGGTGGTGAACATCTCGGATGCTGATCTGGTGTCTGCCTTCCAGACAGACGAGGTGCGCCATGTTGCCACCTGGAACCCGCTGCTGACGGAAGTTGCCGCCATGCCCGGTGTTACACCCCTGTTTGACTCCAGCCAGATCCCCGGCCACATCAAGGACCTGACCCTGGTGAACTCGGAGACCCTGGAGGACAACCCGAAGCTGGGCAAGGCGCTGGTGGGCGCCTGGTATGAAACCATGAGCATCCTTCGCTCCGACAGCGAGGAAGGCCGGGAAGCCAGGGCCATGCTGGGCGAAGTCTCCGGTACCGACCGCGAAGGCTATGAGGAACAGCTCGCCGGCATGCGGATGTTCTGGGAACCGGAAAATGCGGTGGAATTCATCAACAGCGACCAGGCCCGGCAAGCCATGGACGACGTCCGCCAGTTCTCCTTCGACAAGGGGCTGCTGGGCCAGGGCGCCACGAGCCCGGACTTCGTCGGCATCGAGTTCCCGGACGGTTCCGTAATGGGTGATGAGAGCAATGTGAAGTTCCGCTTCAGCGACACCTACATGGAGATGGCGGCAGACGGGGAGCTCTGATTTAGCAATAACTTGCCTGGAACACATCCGCAGGGCACGATTAAAACCGTGCCCTTTTTTCCGAGTTTATTGATAGCGGGAAGGGGGTGGTGGGCAGGCCTTTCCGAAACACGCTCCTTCCGGCACATCCCTGTGTTGCTCGGGCTCCGCCATCCATGGCTCCGCACGGTTTCTGAAAGGCCTGCCCACCACCCCCAATCCAATCTTATTCGTACCTGATACCCGAAAAATTCAATGCGAAGAACAAAGGAAGAAGCCGAAAAAACCCGCCAGGCCGTGCTGGAAGCGGCGCTGCGTCTGTTCAGCCGCGACGGCTACTCGCTGACCACCCTCAGCCGTATCGCAAAAGAAGCCGGCTTCAGCAGGGGGCCAATTTACTGGCACTTCGAATCCAAGGATGACCTCTATGAAGCGGTGCTCTCCTATTCCCAGGAACCGCTGGAAGCCCTGGTGGCGGAATGCGGAGCCATGGAGGACTCCCCCATCGAGGCCATGAATCATTTCATCGAGCGCTGGCTGTGGTTGCTGGCCAATGATCGCAAGTACCGGCAGTCCTTCGAGATCCTGCTCAACAAGACCGAACTGACCGACGCCATGGGCCGGACGCTGGAGCGGGAGCGGAGGCTGACCCGCTCCATCGTCGCCCTGTTCCGGTCGCTGATCACCAGCGCCGTCAGGGAAGGTCTGCTGAACACCGGCGAAGACCCGGAAAAGCTGGGTTTGCTGAGTTACACCTACCTGATGGGGATCACCCAGAGCTGGCTGTTCTCGCCGGGACTCTTTTCACTGGAACAGGAGGCACGCTTTTTTCACCGGCGATTCTGGTCAATGCTCGAATGTCCAGAATTGACCTGAATCAACTGATCACTAACCAGACAGTGCAACAGGAACTGATTTACGGGATATTGTAGTGATAAAATATTCTAAATGTTTGCAAATGAACATAATTACGTATTAACGGCAGCCGAACCAGCGTTCGCAGGATCGCGCTTATGTACGTTTGTAAAAGCCAGTCCTATGTGCTTGAACACTTTCTGAGGCTGAATACCGTGCGGCCGGAAAGCTGGCTGTCTGCACTGCAGGTGCTGACCAACAGCCCGGGGCTCTCCCAGAAGATCCTTTTCCCACAGGCCGGTAAGGCGTTTCAGGCACGTCTCTCCTTTCTGCCCTCGGAAAAGCTCAACATTTGCGGTACGTACCTGCAGGACGCCAGCCAGGTATCCGGAGCCAATGCGGACTCCATGGCGGTTATCATGCCGGTATCCGGCACGGTGACGTTCGAGGTGATGGACGACCGTTGCCTCTGCAATCCCTGGACCCCCTTCGTGCTGGATCCCAACGAAGATTTCCAGGCCACTGTATCAGACGAAAGCCACCTGCTGATCATTCAGATGACCGGTCTGGGTAGCTCCCGTTATCGACGCAACCTGCAACAGCAGCAGGCATGGCTGGCCAACCTACTGTCCGGCTTTCTTTACGAAACTCCGTTCTTTCGTAACCACGATCATGCGCTGATCCGGCTGGAACGGCTGTCGGAGCAGTTGTACAGCATTGTCGACGAGCAGCAGGGTGTGCCTGTGCCGGCGTCAGACCGCCGCAAACGGATCGGTGACGACCGCCGGCTGTGCAAGGCTATCCAGCTGATGAATGAGGAACTCGGCACCGATATCCATATCGCGTCCATTGCCAGCCGTGCCGGCCTGAGCCTGCGCAACCTTCACTATCTGATGAAGCAGTACACCGGCCAGTCACCTTACCAGTACATCCGCTGCCGCAGGCTTATCAGGGCCCGGGAGGCGATCATCCGGGACTACCCCGGCAGCACCAGTATTGCCGAGCAGGCCGACCGCTGGGGATTTCAGCACCCCGGCCGGTTCGCCGCCTATTACCTGAAGCACTTTGGCGAGTACCCCAACGAGACCCTCCGTGGACTGGACCGGCTCAAACAGTACACCGACCAGGTAAAGTCAGTGCACACTGCAGCCACAACGCCAGCCCATTACTGGCTGTCCAGCTCGGCGGGACCCGAATGCCGGCCCCCCCGGGAGGCCCGGGAAACCTCTGGTCAGGATTGCTGACAGGTTGGTTACTCGCTATCGCTGGTCATGTTCCGTGACCCGAACTTGCTCTGGTAAAGCGCCTCATCCGCACGGCGGAGCACATCATCAAACCGGGTGTCCGAGTCACGGAAGCGGGCGATACCCACACTGACCGTCGCCCGTATAACCGCGCCACCAGACCGGAAGGGCGTACTCTCGATGGAACGACGGAGCCTCTCGGCGATACTGAACACATCCTCCGCCGCCGTATTGGTGAGAATAATGGCGAACTCTTCCCCGCCCAGGCGATAGGCATGATCGGTTGGCCTCAGCTGGCCCGTGACAATACTCGATGATTGGGAAAGCACCCGGTCACCGGTCAGGTGGCCATGGCAATCGTTGATGTTCTTGAAGTGATCAAAGTCGTACATGATCAGGGCTGTGGTCCGGTCGCCCCGGGTGAATGCGGAATAGCGGCTTTTCAGGTCCCGGTTGAACTGCTTGCGGTTGTACAGGCCGGTCAGCTCATCGATCACCGACTCTCTTCTCAGCCGCTCTTCCAGCGCCTTTTCCGTCGTGATATCGCGCAAGACTCCGAGCACACGGTGACCGGCGCCCGGATCGATGGTTTCCCTGATCCATCGTATGGTGCCGTCGGGCCGGTGGATCCGGTAGACCTTTTGCGTTCCCTCCACCCGATGGTAGTTCCGGTGCCATTCGAGCAGGGCCTCACGGTCGTCCGGATGACACTGTTGCACCAGACGCTCCAGGGACGGTTCGGTGTCTTCCGGCAATCCCAGCAGGGCCGGCACCATCGGTGACCACCGCAAGGTCATGCGGCTGCTGTCCAGCTCCCACCAGCCCAGCCCCCCAACCTCCTGGGCACGGGTGAGGCGGATCGTAACCGCCTCCAGCTCATCTTTCATGTCGCGGATGGCCTGCCGGTCCGAATCATCGCGAATAACGGCCATGGTCAGGAGCTGATCGGCAATCCGGATCCGGTTCAGCGTGATATCCATGGGCACCAGTTCACCGTCCAGTCGGCGTCCCTCGTACCTGAGGGCGCTACCCATAGGCCGGCAGGCTTCTTCTGCGAAAAAATCCGCCACCTTCGTGTGATGAACATGGCGTGCCTGCTCCGGAACCAGCACCTCCAGAGGCTGCTTCCTGAGGCCTCCCGGAGGCGCCGCGAAGAGGACGTCAGCCCGTGCATTGGCGGCGGCAATCACCTGATCCGGCCCAACCAGCAGTGCGGCATCGGGAATCAACTCAACCAGCCAGTCGATATCAAAGGGTTTCATGGGGCTATTCAAAGGTGCTCTCAATCCTGGTAGGCATGCTTGATGGCGACAAAGCTGTCGACATCGGCAAGGAAAAGGTCGGTCAGGGCGGGATCAAAGTGTTTGCCGCGATTCTCGCGAATCAGCGCCACAGCCTCATCCAGTGGCCAGGCCCGCTTGTAAGGTCGCTCGGAGGTCAAGGCGTCAAAAACATCTGCCAGCGCGGCAATGCGGCCCGACAGGGGAATGTCTTCTCCTGCCAAACCGGCCGGATAGCCACTGCCGTCCCATTTCTCATGGTGACTGAGGGCAATCTCGCGGGCCATGGTGAGCAGTTCGCTGTCATTACCGTCCAGCAGACGGGCACCGATCTCGGCATGGGTTTTCATGATTTCCCACTCCTCCGGCCCGAGCTTGCCCGGCTTCAGCAGGATGGCGTCGGGAATGCCGATCTTACCGATATCGTGCATGGGGCTGGCGTGGAGGATGAGATCACAGCGGGATTCCGACCAGCCCACCTTGTGGGCCAGCAGGGCACACATCTGGCTCATGCGGATGATGTGGTTGCCGGTTTCCTCATCCCGGTATTCGGCGGCATGACCTAGCCGGCGAATGATCTCCAGGCGGGTCTCCTGTAGCTCCCGGGTACGTTCCTGTACCAGGGCCTCAAGATGCTCTTTCTGATGACGGACCATCCGGTGGGCGACATGGGCTTCGAGAAAATTCCGCACCCGCATCAACAGTTCACGGCGATCGAACGGCTTGGTCACATAGTCCCGTGCGCCGCACTCCAGCGCTTTCAGCAATGAATCCTGCTGATTCTGGGCCGTGAGCACAACCACCGGTGGCGTCAGGGGATCCCCAAGCTCATCCAGTTGCTGTATCACCTGGAAACCGTCCATACCCGGCATGTTAAGATCCAGCAGAATCAGTGCCGGCTTGTGAGCCTTGTAGGCTGGCAGCACCTGGAACGGGTCATTGATACACACCACTTGCTGATATCCCTCAGCTGACAGGATCCGGTCCAGCAACTTGAGGTTTACCGGCTCATCGTCGACCACGAATATGGTCTGTTCCCGGAGGTTGATGTCGGAAGAAGCAGACATAAATGCATTACCTCAGATAACATTCCAGCGTGGTCAGCAGGCCTTCCACACTGACTGGCTTGGTCAGGTATTCGTCAAAACCGGCTTCCCGCCCCCGGCGAACCTCGTTGTGCATGGCATTGGCGGTCACCGCGATGACCGGAATCGAGGCCGTGTGCCTGTC
>JBMCIH010000010.1:0-13979 GCA_048617055.1 Marinobacter sp.
TCGCGGCTTCGTGGCGGACAAAGATCCGGCAGAGCTGGGCGGTGGTAAGCTGGTTGGCCAGGTTGGCGGCAACAAAGGCGCCGGCATTGACCCCCACGTAGACATCCAGGTTGTTGAAGTCCAGGCCATCCAGTGCCTCGTCCAGGGCCCGCAGGGCACCGATCTCGTAAATGCCGCCCAGGGGTCCGCCGCCACCGAGGGCGAGCCCTATGCGAGGTTTGGGTCTGAGCGGGGTCGGTTCGGTAGCCATGGTGCCCTCCCGTAAGCCGTTGACAGCAGCCTGAGGCCCTGAGCGAACGGGTCAGGGCCCAATAATCTTCAACCTACCAGCCGGAATTAGAATACTCACCTCAAAATTGGCAGCACGGGTCACATAAGGGACTACTGGGAACTCTCAAAGGTGATCACCGGCACCGCATTGCGGCCCGGACGAAGATAACGGGAGAAGCCCGCACCGCGCAGGGCCAGGTCAACGCAGCTCTTGATGACATGGGGCGAGTCCAGCAGCAGCACGTCTTCCAGCAGCTGTGCGGCCCATTCCCGGCTGATGCTCCGTATCACCGACTTGACCTTGGGCAGGCTGGCGGCGTTCATGGACAGGGCATCGTAACCCATGGCCATCAGCAGCAGCGCGCCGCCCGGATCTCCTGCCAGCTCGCCACAGATGGTGACCGGCTTGCCCACCGCGTGGGCGTCCTGTGCGATACGCACCAGGGCCTGCAGCACGGCGGGATGGTAGGAATGGTAAAGCTGGGCAACCCGGGGATTATTGCGGTCCACGGCCAGCAGGTACTGGGTCAGGTCGTTGGACCCCACCGACAGGAAATCCACCCGTTCCGCCAGCTCACGCACCTGGTAGACCGCCGCCGGCACCTCGATCATCACCCCGACCCGGGGCATGTGGATCTGGTAGCCCTCTTCCCGTACCTCGTGGTAAACCCGGTAGATCAGGTGCAGGGACTCCTCCACCTCGGAGATATTGCTGATCATGGGCAGCATGATCTGCAGGTTGTTGAAACCCTCGCTGGCCTTGAGCATGGCACGCACCTGGACCAGGAAGATCTCCGGGTGGTCAAGGCTGATGCGGATACCCCGCCAGCCCAGAAAGGGGTTCTCCTCGTTGATGGGAAAGTAGGTCAGCGCCTTGTCGCCGCCGATATCGAGGGTGCGCATGGTGACCGGGTTGGGCGCGAAAGCTTCCAGCTGCTCCCGGTAGTACTCCCGCTGCTCGTGCTCGGAGGGAAAACGCTCCTTGATCATGAAGGGCACTTCGGTGCGGTAAAGCCCGATACCTTCGGCGCCGTGGCTGAGGGAACGGACCACATCGGTCATCAGGCCGGTGTTCACCAGCAGCGACACCCGGTGACCATCGGTAGTTACACAGGGCTTGTCCCGCAGCGCTTCGAGGCCCCGGAACAGTTCGTCTTCCTCGTCGCAGATTTCCTGGTAGTAGTGGCGCAACTCGGCCGACGGTGACGAAAAGATCTGCCCCTCGAAGCCGTCAACCACCAGTTCCTTGCCGTCCAGCTGGTTGACTGGTATGTCCACCAGGCCCATGACCGTGGGCACACCCATGGCCCGGGCCAGAATCGCCACATGGGAGTTGCTCGATCCCCGCACGGAGACCAGCCCCACCAGCCGGCCGCGAGGCACCTCCCCCAGCATGGCGGGGGTCAGCTCCTCGCTGACAAGTACCGTGTTCTCGGGGTATTCCAGCTGGCGGGTATCACCTTCCTGCAGGTGCGAGAGAACGCGGCGCCCGAGATCGCGAATATCCACCGCCCGCTCCCGCAGGTAATGGTCGTCCATCATTTCGAAATGGCGCACGTACTGATTGACCACCTGCTTCAGGGCGCCCTGGGCCCACTGCCCATCGCCCTGGATGCGGTTCACCACTTCCCCCGGCAGGGCATTGTCACCCAGCATACGCAGGTACACATCAAACAGTGCCTGCTCCTCGGGCCGGAGTTTGTCGGACAGGCGCTCGGCAACCTGCTGGATATCGTCCTGGACCGACTTTACCGCCTGGCGGAACGCCGCCAGCTCGGCTTCCGGATCGTCGGTCTTCTTTTCCGGTACGGCATCCAGATCGGCCGGTGGGTAGACCACCACGCCGGTGCCGATGGCCACCCCCGGCGCGCCCGGCACGCCACTGAAGGACACGTCCCGGGTTTCTTCCCCGGTCAGGGACATGCCACTGATGGCGCCCGTGGCCTCGCTGTGGGCAATCACCCCCGCCAGCTGGGCAGATACGGTCACCAGGAAGGCTTCTTCGCCCTCGTCAAAATTGCGGGAGGCTTCCCGCTGCTGCACCACCAGCACCCCGAGTACCCGGCGATGGTGAATGATGGGCACACCGAGAAAGGAACGGAACCGCTCCTCGCCGGTTTCGGGGAAATAACGATAACGGGGATGGGACGGGGCATCCTCAAGGTTGATGGGCTCCTCCCGGGATCCCACCAGACCCACCAGACCCTCGGAATGAGCCAGGCTGACGTTACCCACGGCCTTTTTGTTCAGACCCTCGGTGGCCATCAGGATATAACGGTTCGACACCGGGTCCAGCAGATAGACCGAGCACACCTCGGTGTTCATGGCTGCCTGTACCCGCGAAACGATGATCTGCAGCGCCTCCTGCAGATCACGGGCGCCATTCACTTCCTGAACAATACTTCGCAAGGTACCGAGCATATCGGGTGTCAATCCGTCATTGTTGTTGGTCCTGCCGGCGCCGTGCTTCTTCGGCACGCTGCCATTGGTCAACTGTACTGAACAGCTGCGGCGCCAGCTCCCTCAGTGCCCGGCGATACACCTCCCGCTTGAAGGACACCACCTGGCCCAGCGGGTACCAGTAACTGACCCACTGCCAGCCATCGAATTCCGGAGAATCCGTATGGTCCACCCGCACGGAGGCGTCCGGTGAAAGCATCCTCAGTAGGAACCATTTCTGTTTCTGGCCCACGCAGACCGGGCGCGAGTTCTGTCGCACCATGCGTCGCGGCAGGCGGTAACGCAGCCAGCCCCGGGTACAGCTGATGATTTCCACATCGTCCGCACCCAGGCCGATTTCCTCGGCCAGCTCCCGGTAGAGAGCCTGTTCCGGTGACTCATTGTGATTGATGCCACCCTGTGGAAACTGCCAGGAGTCCTGCCCGATCCGCCTTGCCCACAACACCTCGCCCTTGTGGTTGGCCAGAATGATTCCGACGTTGGGTCTGAAACCGTCTGAATCAATCACGGCACAGTCCTGTCTCAAAGTGTTACGGAAGCCCCTTTCTTGAGGGGCTTTTCTTCCAGATTGACTCCATTCTTACAGAAAGCCTATCGGTCGGCAAACAGCGCAGGCATTCTTTTTCAGCATGTTAGAATGCCCCGGATAAGCACCTTCTGAAGGAGAAATAACTTGACGCTGGCCATCTTTGACCTGGACAACACGCTGCTGGCGGGCGACAGCGATCACGCCTGGGGGCAGTTCCTGGTGGACGCCGAACTGGTGGATCCGAAGAGCCACCGCGAACAGAACGACCGCTTCTACCAGGACTACCTCAATGGCGAACTGGACATATACCGCTACCAGCAGTTTGCCCTGGCTCCCATCGCCGGGCGGGACCTGGAGGAAGTGGAAGCCTGGCGCCAGGCGTTCATGAATGCGCGGATCAGGCCCCTGTTCCAGCGCAAGGCGTATGAACTGCTGGCGAAGCACCGGGACCAGGGCCATACCCTGATGATCATCACCGCCACCAACCGGTTTGTCACCGGCCCCATTGCCGAAGCCATGGGCATTGAGCACCTGCTGGCGACCGAACCGGAACTCCGCGACGGCCGCTACACGGGAGACATCACCGGGGTACCGACCTACCGGGAGGGTAAGGTGCTGCGGCTGCGGGAATGGCTGAAAGAACACGGGGAGGTTCTTGACGGGGCCTGGTTCTACAGCGACAGCCATAATGACCTGCCGCTGCTGAAGCTGGTGGACAACCCGGTGGCGGTGGACCCGGACCCGACCCTGGAGCGCTATGCCAGGGAGCAAGGCTGGCCGGTGATGTCGCTGCGGGAGCCGGCAACGCCCTAGTGTCCCGTGCGGGCGCTCCCCCTCTCCCACGCAGGGGAGAGGGGTTGGGGTGAGGATGGAGCGGAAAACTCCGCAGACTGATCCTGTGGCGCCCTACTACAAAAACTCCGTCAGCGACCGCACAAAGCAGGCCTTGAGGTAGTCCGTCTCGGGAATACCCGGCACCATGGGGTGGTCCGGCCCCTGATACCCCTGCTCCAGCAACTGGACGAACCGGTCCACCTTGCGGGCGCTGCCGCGGATGATGTCCACCAGCCGCTCCCGGGACAGGTGCATGGAGCAGGAGGCCGACACCAGCAGCCCGTCCCGCTCCAGCAGGCGCAGGGCCAGCTGGTTGAGGCGGGCATAGGCCTGCTCGCCGGCTTTCTGGTCCCGGCGCCGGGGAATCAGGGCCGGCGGATCCAGCACCACGATGTCGAATTTCTGTTTGTCGTCACACAGCCCCTTGAGCACCTCAAAGGCATCACCTTCCAGGGTTTCCACACCGGTGAAGCCGTTGAGCGCCGCGTTGTGACCCACCGACGCCAGGGCCTGGCGCGAGCTGTCCACGCAGGTGACCGAGGCGGCACCACCGGCGGCCGCCTGCAATCCCCAGCCGCCGGCATAGCTGAACACATCCAGCACCCGGCAACCGGGACTGTACTGCTGCAGCCGGGCCCGGTTCATGCGATGGTCGTAGAACCAGCCGGTTTTCTGGCCACCGCTGAGGGGCACCTCGAAGCGGACGCCGTTCTCGCGGACCTGCAGCACGTCCACCGGATCGCCTTCCACCTGCTCCACATAGGAGGCCAGCCCTTCCACCGAACGCATCTTGCCGTCGTTCTTGAGGATGATGGCCCGCGGATGCACCAGCCGCTGCACGCCGCGCACGATGGCGTCCCTCATGGTTTCCATGCCGGCGGTGGAAATCTGCACCACTACAACATCGCCAAAACGGTCGATCACCAGCCCGGACAGGCCATCGCCATCGCCATAGACCCAGCGGTACCAGGGCTCCGCAAAGACCCGGTCCCGCAGGCGCAGCGCTGCTTCCAGACGCTCTGTCAGACGTTTCGGTGTCATGCCGGCGGCCGGGTTCCGGCTGATCAGGCGGCCACAGATCAGGGCGTGCGGGTTCACAAACAGGGTGCCCAGCGGCTTGTCACGGGCGGCCCGCAACTGTGCCTGGGCCCCGGCCTCAAAGTCCGTCAGGGGCGACCGGCGGGTGTCCACCTCGTTGCTGTAAACCCACAGATGGCCGGCCTTCAGGCGGCGCTCTGCGCCTTTGCGCAGGTAAAGTACGGGAAAGTCCATCAGAAGCGGGGCTTATTCACTGGCCAGCTTTTCGCCGTAGGCGGCGGCATCCAGCAGGCCATCCAGCTCGCCTTCGTCCGCCAGCTTAACCCGGTACAGCCAGCCCTCGCCGTAGGGATCCTCGTTGACCAGCTCCGGCTCCTCCTCCAGCGCCTCGTTGATGCCTACGACCTCGCCGGTTACCGGGCTGAAGACGTCAGAGGCGGACTTGACCGACTCGGCAACGCCGGCTTCCTCGCCGCCATGCACGGTTTCTCCCACCTCGGGCAGCCCGATATACACCACATCCCCCAGCTGCTCCTGGGCGTAATCAGTGATACCCACTGTCGCTGTGCCATCATCCGATACCCGCACCCACTGGTGAGTCTCGATGTATTTGAGGTCGGCAGGTATTTCACTCATAGCAAATATCCGTGACTGTAGAATTTGCGGCAGTTTACCGGAAACTGCCCCCGAACAGGAACGCCAGAATCGCCGGCACCACCCGCTCAAATTCCTGGAAGCGGTGATCACCGCCCGGCTGGAGCCAGGTCATGGCACCCGGATGCTTTGCCAGTATTTCCCGGTAATCCAGGGTTTCATCCGCCGTCTGGACGAGCAGGAACAGATTCTTCGGTAAAGCCAGTCCGGCCGGGTCCATGGCCTCAAGGGCGGCGATGTGTTCCCGGGTAAGCTCGTAATCCTCGCCGGTATAGGGGTTGTGCTGCGGGCCCAGGTAATCCTCCAGCAGGCGGCCGGGCCAGGCCGCCGGATTCACCAGCGCCGCCCTCACCCCGAGACGGGCCGACAGCACCGAGGCATAGAAGCCGCCCATGGAGCTGCCGAGCACCCCTACCGGACGGTTGCCTGCGGATGTCACGGCCTGGGTAGCCCGCTGCAACGCGCGGTCAGGGTCAAAACCCAGCTCCGGCACCACCAGCTCCACTTCCGGCGCCAGCTCAGGCAGCAGTGCCCGCAACTGCGCAGCCTTCTGAGACTGCGGAGAACTGTTGAAGCCATGGAGATAGACCAGCACCGGGTCGATGCCACTGGATGTCATGAATTTCCTCTGAAGTCTTGACTGAATGTCAGGCGGCGGCGCCCGGCATGAAGGAACCAGAAAGAAAGGATAGCAGCGGGAAACGGTCAGTAACCGTTACTGTCTATATCCAGTTCGTAGCGGAACTTCGTTGCCCGGACCACCCCGGTCTCCATGTTGCCATCATCATGCAGGTCGAACCAGCGAAACCCCGGTGCCAGCCGCTCAACGGAGAAGTCGGTGGAGCCCGCCTCGAACTGGATACAGGTGGAGGGCGTGGCCAGCAGGCGCACATCGCCCCGGTACTGATCCAGCTCCTGATGGATGTGCCCCCACAGGACCCCGCGCACCCGCGGGAAACGGTCGATCACGGCCCAGAATGCCTCCCGGTTCTCGAGTCCGATAACATTCATCCACTCGGTATCGATCTCGATGGGATGGTGGTGCAGACACACCAGTGCCGGCCGGTCCGGAAAGGCTGACAGTGCATCCGCCAGAAACGCCAGCTCCCCTTCGGCCAGGTAGCCATGGACCTCACCCGGCACAGAGGTATCGAGCATGATAATCTGCCAGCCGCCAATGAGCAGGTGACGACAGGCCGCCTGATACTGTCCGGCGACCCGGGTCAGCCGCTCGCTGTCGTCATGGTTACCGGCAATCCAGCTCTGCGGACAACCGAATACCGACACCTGCCGGGCAAACTCGTGGTAGGCGACGTCGGAAGCATCCTGGGCCAGATCACCCGTGGCAAGCAGCAGGTCAGGTGTAATCTCCGCCCGGGCACGTTGCACGACCGCTTCCAGGCTGTCACGGGTACGCACACCAAGGAGCGTCCCGGCAGGGTCCGCCATGAGGTGAGGGTCGGTAATCTGGAGCACCCTTGCCACCCGGTCACTGGCCGGGCTAACAGAAACGGGAGACCTTGGCTCAAATGCTGGCATTGCGTATTTCATCCGGCGATTAATCAATCAGATACTAGATGGATTTTACGCACACAACTCCAACATTAGTCACAAGTCGGAGATACGGGAAGGGGACCTTTTACAAAAGTTTACGCCCCGGGAAAATCCTTCTTCCAGCGCGGGCCTATCGGGCGGGTTCCTGATCCTCAAGGCCGTCGGAGTGGCGCCATTGCGGGTATTCCGAAGCGACATGCCCAAATCGCAGGCAATAGTCCAGCCAGTCCGCCACAAAGCCATTGAGCTGGACCTTTTCGTCCGGGTGATGCATGAAGCGGTTGGGGTAGTCGTTGACGGCCGCTATCTGGCGGTTGCCGTAAAAACTGATAACCTCAGCCATGCTGGCATCGTGATAGACGCGCACGGTCAGCTCGGGATTGTTCAGCCAGCGGCCGCTGTTGTGCACCTGCTCCAGCAGCAGGGTTTCGGTGTAACGGGTCTGCTGCAGGACCGAGATGCTGACCCGCCCCAGGTAATGGCACTCCCGGTGCAGGTCGAACTGCAGCACATCATGGTCGCCACCCTGTACCCGGCGCAGGCGGCGCAGACGCTGGTAGTTGCCCTCGCACAGGGCCCCCAGACGCTGAAGGTCGGGCACATAGCGGGATCTGCGCAGGGTGGTCGCGCTCATGCTGTGCCCCATTCCCGCCGCAGGCGGTCCCGGTTCAGCTGCAGCCACTGGATGGCAATGAGCGCCGCGGCGTTGTTGATGCGACCATCCCGGATCATGGCAAACACCTCGTCGCTACTGAACACATGAGCCCGGATGTCTTCGTGCTCATGGTCGAGCCCGTAGAGACCGCCGGCGTTTTCCGTGCTGACCTGGCCCGCGTAGAGGTGGACCATTTCCGTGGTGCCACCGGGTGAGACCAGGTAGTCACAGATTCTCTCCAGCCGGGTAAAGCTGAGACCGGCCTCTTCCTCCGCCTCACGGTGGGCCACCTCCTCGGGGCTTTCACCGTCTTCGTTCATGCCGGCCACCAGTTCCAGCAACCAGGGCGACTGGTCACGACCGATCGCCCCCATACGGAACTGTTCCAGCAGCACCACTTCGTCCCGGTCCGGGTCGTAGGGCAGCACGCAGGTGGCATCCCCCCGCACGAACAGTTCGCGGGTGAATTCCGGCATGGTGGTGCCATCAAAGCGCGGATGGGTCAGCCAGATTTTGTCCATGCGAAAGAAGCCCTGGAAAACGGTTTCCCGCTTCCGGACGTCTACGTCACTGGCCTTGAACTGGAAGGGCTGTGGCTTCTTTTCGGTCATGGTGGTAACGGGGTTTCCGATGATTTGGCGTGATGGAGAACGATAGCCGGTTGCTGTCGGCAATTGCAAGTTGCCTTTTGTAGCCTTAAGGCTTGGGAGCACGGGATCCGAGGGCGATGAAGTTTTCCCGGACACGCCGTGAATACGTCCCTGTAGGCTCTTCGAAAACGTCCCTGTTTTCGAAGGTCCGGGAAAACTCCCTCACCCTCGACTCCCCCAGAATGAGGTGCATGCCGCCAATAACGAGGACCGTACTTTTCGAGTTTACTCCCAGGATCGAGGGGGACAGGTTGAGAACACTTTTCCGGACCGTCGAGCGCCAGGGAAGGCGCTCGTCGAGCCCTACAGGGACGTACTTGCGGGGCGTGTCCGGAAAAGTGTTATCGACCTGTCACCCCTGGCACCAGAACCTGAAGTCTTCGGTTAGTCCTCTCTGGCGAGCACCTGCCACTCCTGGCACAAAACTGAAGCCAGGGTGAAATCAAACCCGGTCATAGATTCTGGCTCCCGAGGCCACAAACTCCTCAGCTTTCTCCTTCATGCCGGCATCCACCGCAGAAACCTCATCCAGTCCATGCTCCTTGGCATAATCCCGAACTTCCTGGGAAATCTGCATGGAACAGAACTTCGGACCGCACATGGAGCAGAAGTGCGCCACCTTGGCGGACTCCTTCGGAAGCGTCTCGTCGTGAAAGGCCCGGGCGGTATCAGGGTCAAGACCGAGATTGAACTGATCCTCCCAGCGGAACTCGAACCGGGCCTTGGACAGGGCATTGTCCCGGATCTGCGCCCCCGGATGGCCCTTGGCCAGGTCCGCCGCGTGGGCCGCGATCTTGTAGGTGATGATGCCTGTCTTCACGTCGTCCTTGTTGGGCAGCCCCAGATGCTCCTTGGGGGTGACGTAGCAGAGCATGGCGCAACCGAACCAGCCGATCATCGCCGCGCCGATGCCGGAGGTGATGTGGTCGTAGCCCGGGGCGATGTCCGTCGTCAGGGGGCCGAGGGTATAGAAGGGTGCCTCGTCGCAGCATTCCAGCTGCTTGTCCATATTCTCCTTGATCAGGTGCATGGGCACATGCCCCGGCCCCTCGATCATGCACTGCACGTCGTGCTTCCAGGCGATTTTGGTCAGCTCACCCAGGGTTTCCAGCTCACCGAACTGGGCCGCGTCATTGGCATCGGCGATGGAACCGGGCCGCAGGCCGTCCCCCAGGCTGAAGGCCACGTCGTACGCCTTCATGATCTCGCAAATGTCCTCGAAGTGCTCGTACAGGAAGCTCTCCTTATGATGTGCCAGGCACCACTTGGCCATGATCGAGCCGCCCCGGGAAACAATGCCCGTGGTGCGGCTGGCGGTGAGCGGCACGTGGTGCAGGCGTACCCCGGCGTGAATAGTGAAATAGTCCACGCCCTGCTCCGCCTGCTCGATCAGGGTGTCGCGGAAGATCTCCCAGGTCAGGTCCTCGGCGACGCCACCGACCTTCTCCAGGGCCTGGTAGATGGGTACGGTGCCGATGGGTACCGGCGAGTTGCGGATAATCCACTCCCGGGTCTCGTGGATATTCCTGCCGGTGGACAGGTCCATCACCGTATCCGAACCCCAGCGGATACCCCAGGTGAGCTTCTCCACCTCTTCCTCGATGGAGGAGCTGACCGCCGAGTTGCCGATGTTGCCGTTGATTTTGACCAGGAAATTGCGGCCGATGATCATCGGCTCGGACTCCGGGTGATTGATGTTGGCGGGGATGATCGCCCGGCCCCTGGCCACCTCGTCACGGACAAACTCGGGGGTGATCTCCTTCGGCAGGCTGGCGCCGAAGGACTGCCCCGGGTGTTGCTGATCCGCCAGCCCCTGCTCCCGGGCTTCCTGGAGTTTCATGTTTTCCCGGATGGCGACAAACTCCATCTCCGGTGTAATGATGCCCTGCCGGGCGTAATGCATCTGGGACACGTTGCGCCCGGGCCGGGCCCGCAGGGGCTTGCGCTCATCCATAAAACGGAGCGGATCGAGTTGCGGATCTTTCATCCGGCGGCGGGTATACTCGGAGGAATAATCCGCCAGTTGCTCGGTATCACCCCGCTCGGCAATCCAGGCGGCCCGCAACGGCGGCAGGCCCTTGCGCAGGTCGATCTGCGCCTGCGGATCGGTATAGGGGCCGGAGGTATCGTAGACCACCACAGGCGGGTTCTTCTCGCCCCCCATGTCGGTAGGCGTATCGGTCAGCCGGATTTCCCGCATGGGCACCTTCAGGTCCGGGCGGGAGCCTTCGACGTAGATCTTGCGGGACGCGGGCAAGGGCTGAATCGCCGCGCCGTCGACGCGGGCGGATTCACTGAGGAATACTGGTGTGTCAGACATGATGCGGACCCTTTCTGTTCAGAATGTAACACGGGCCGCGTATGACGCTGGTGCTGCGTGCCAGCCCCTGAACACCTGAAACAATTCGGGTGCAAGGTACTGACTAACCGGAGCTGTCCTGGATCCCTACGCCGGTACTAGCCGGATCAGGTTCGCGGGTTCTGCACTGCAATCTCAGCCGGCCAACCGATGTTGGACCAGCACCCCGTCAAGACGCGATTGAGACGGCCCTGCTGTTCCTGCGGGGAACACCATAGACCGCTGTTCTGCACACAAAAATTGGTGCAGTGTTCAAGTCTAGAGATCCGGTGGTTTATTGTCCATAATGGCGGATCTGTCTGATTAGCAAGCTAGGCTGGACCGGGATTTACCACGAGATCATGCCACAGCCGCCCGCCCCGGCTGTTGGGTCGCCACACTGGGAGAACACATGAAAAAGCAATTGTTATGCGGCCTGATGGGTCTTTTGTCAGCGCAGGCAGCGCTGGGGATGGACCTGGTTGAAACCTATGAAAAAGCCCTCTCATACGACTCCGGCATTGCCGCCGCCAGGTCTTCCCTGGAGGCACAGGAGGCAGGGGCGGACATCACCCGTAGTGAACTGCTGCCACAGATCGGTGCCTATGGTGATGCTGAACATATCGATGTGGACGGCCCCGGCCAGGATGGCTCTTACAAGCGCTATGGCTACGGGGTCCAGCTTACCCAGCCGCTGTTTCAGGCGGACGCCTGGTTTGCCTATGATGCGGCGCAGTTCCAGACCGAAGCTGCCCGGGCCGAATATAACCTTGCGCAGCAGCAACTGATCCTGGATGTGGCCGAAGCCTACTTTGACGTACTGCGGGCTTCCGACAACCTGACCACCGCCAGGGCCACCGAGAATGCCATCGAACGCCAGTACCAGCAGGCCCAGGAGCGCTTCGATGTCGGACTGATCGCCATTACCGAAGTCTACGAGGCCCGCGCCAGCTTTGACGACAGCACCAGCCGCCGCATCGCCGCCGAGAGCGACCTGGACCTGGCCCGTGAACAGCTGGCCCGGCTTACCGGCGAATACGCGGAAGACCTGGAAAACCTGGAACGGGATTTCCCGCTGATGCATCCCACACCGGACAACCCCGACAAATGGGAAGCAACGGCGCTGGAACAGAACTGGCAGATCCAGACCGCCATCCGGGAGCTGCAGGCCAGCAAGGCCAACCTCAAGGAAGCCAGGGCCGGCCGCTACCCGAAGGTGGACCTGAACGCGTCCTGGGGCCGGCAGCAACTGGACGGCCTTGAAAACCCCGCCTCCGCCAGCCTGGGTGGCCAGCGGGACGGCACCACAACCGAAGGGGTTATCGGCCTGAGCGTGAACATGCCCCTGTACGCCGGCGGTGGCATACAGGCAGGTATCCGCCAGCAACGCTCGGCCGTCAGCCTGCAGGATGAGGAGCTGAAAACCACCCGCCGGGACGTGAAGGTCAACACCCGCAGTCTGTACCGCTCGATCAACACCAACATCGAGACGGCTTCAGCGCTGGAGCAGACCATTGTCTCCCGTCGCAGCGCCCTGGATGCCACCCGGGCCGGCTATGATGTGGGCACGCGCAATATCGTGGAGGTACTGGAGGCCGAGCAGGCCTATTACGTCGCCCTGCGGGACTACGCCAACGCCCGTTACGACTATGTAGTGAACAGCCTGGGGCTGAAGCAGGCCGCCGGCACCCTGAGCCCCCAGGATATCGTTGAACTCAACGAGTGGCTCAGTCAGGACGCGCCGGGCATTGAAGCCCTGGCAAACGAGGAGGAAATGCTGGAAGATCCCACGGAGTAACTACCTCCGCCGGCTCTCTTCCGCGTCCACGGGCGCCAGTCGCTCAAGAATGCCCTCAACCACCCGGTTGAGGGCGCCCCGGTTGGCCTCGACCACCGACAGGGCCGCTGCTCCGGTCGCCCTCGCCTGCGCCGGATTGGCCAGCAAGTCCACCACAGCGGCGCCCAGCTCCGCCTGGTTCTCAACCCGCACCAGGCCCTGACCGTCGGCCAGTTGCCGGTACACCGTCTCGAAGTTGAACACATGGGGCCCGGTGATCACCGGCACACCCCAGGCGGCGGGTTCCAGCGGGTTATGCCCGCCCCGTTCGATCAGCGAGCCACCCACGAACGCCACATCCGCAGCGCCGTACATGGCCAGCAGCTCCCCCATGGTGTCACCAAGATAGACCTGAGCGGCTCCGGCAGGGTTTCCGCTTGCCCGGCGGGCCAGCGAGAAGCCCGCCGTACGGGTCAGGCCGGCCACCGGGTCAAACCGGTCCGGGTGACGGGGCACGATAATCAGCAGTGCCCCGGGCAAGTGTTCGATGACGCGGGCGTGGGCGGCCAGCAGCTGCTCGTCCTCACCGTCGTGGGTGCTGGCTCCGATCCAGACCGGCCGGTTACCCAGGGACTCCCGCAGGGCCCTCGCCCGGGCCCGGACCCCTTCGGTAATGGCCACATCGAACTTGATGCTGCCGGTCACCGACACGGCGCCAGCCTGCGCCCCTATGTCCCGGAAGCGGCCGGCATCGGCCTCCGCCTGGGCGGCGATCCAGTCGATCCGGCTGAGCAGGGAGCGCACCCAGCCGCCGATCTTCCGATAGCGGTCAGCAGAGCGGGCCGACAGGCGGGCATTGATCAGAAACACCGGGCAGCGCCGGTCACTTACCTCACGGATCATGTTGGGCCAGAGCTCGGTCTCCATGATCACCAGGGCCCGGGGATTTACCCGGCGCAGAAACCGGCGCACCGAGCCAGGGGTGTCAAAGGGGGCGTAGGCATAGTGCACCGAGTCACCGAACTGCGCCCGGGCCTGCGCTGCGCCTGTGGCCGTCATTGCCGTCACCAGTACCGGCACATCCGGCCGGCGCGCCAGCAGCGCCTTGACCAGGGGAGCCGCGGCGATGGTCTCCCCCACCGACACCGCATGCACCCAGATCACCGGCTCCGGCAGCGCCGGCACCAGCCCGAGACGCTGCTGCCAGCCCCGGCTGTCGG
>JBMCIH010000011.1:0-13907 GCA_048617055.1 Marinobacter sp.
GTATGCATCAACCCGTGCATTGGTGGCCTGCTCGCTGGGTCTGGTGGCAGGCTCCCGCTCAAGGAAAGGCTCTTTCCGGGTGGTGGACTGGCGAACCTCGTCGAGGTCGGTGGGGTCGGGTTTGCCGGGTGAGAAGTGCTGAAAGACCGGGCTGGTTCCCTGGGGGATTTCCACGGCTGGTATTTCGCGCTGCACGCCGAAGGCCTTGGCCATTTCCTGTGCGATCTGCTTGAACTTCATGGCGTCGATTTCGGAAAACGAGAGCAGCAGCACGAAGAAGCACATCAGTAATGACATCAGGTCGGCAAAGGTGACGACCCAGGCCGGGGTGCCCGTGGACTCTTCCTCCGGCAGTTCATCCATGATTTCAGGCCCCGCTCTCTGCCGCAGCGTCGCGCTTGGCCGGTGGCAGGTAGCTTGACAGCATCTGCTCGATAACCCGCGGATTCTGGCCTTGCTGGATAGCCACCAGTGCGTCGGAAATCAGTGACTGCATCCGGGCCTCTTCGGTCAGGCGCAGTTCCAGCTTGTCGGCAATCGGGTTGGCAATCATGGTCGCAATCATGGCGCCGTAAAGTGTGGTCAGGAGGGCGACGGCCATGGCCGGTCCGATAGTCTTGGGGTCTTCCATGTTGGAGAGCATCTGCACCAGGCCCACAATGGTGCCGATCATGCCCATGGCAGGCGCGACATCCGCAAACGCCCGGAAGACCTTGGTGCCCCAGCGATTGCGGTCGATGGTCAGCAGGCGCTCCTTGGTCAGAAGCTCGTTGATGACGTCCGCATGCTGGCCATCCACCAGATGCTGAATGCCCTGGGCCAGGTAGTCCGAACTTGCTTCACGTCCCTCGAGGTTCAGTACGCCCTGTTTGCGGGCGATGTTGGCGATGTCCACCAACTCTTCGATCAACTCTTGCGTGTCCGGCAGCTTGAAGGAAAACGCCCGCCCGGCCGCCTTCAGGGCGCCAAAGTACTGGCTGAAACTGAACTTGGCCAGCACGACCGCGAAACTGCCCAGTACCACGATGAGGATTGACGGAACGTTGAAAAACACCTCCGAAGAGGCGCCAAGCACGATGGCGGTACCGATGATGACCGCCCCGCCGACCAGGCCGATCAGAGTCGCCAGATCCATAGACGAACTTCCTGCAAGACAAAAGTGGACGAATTGTAAGCAAAACGTCCGACGAGATACAGTTCATTAAAACCAGATATGGGATGCTCCCAACAATCCAGTGTCCCGGTTTCTGTGAGTATGTTTCTCCTGGCGGCAATTCCATGCCCATATCTGTTAGACTTGCCGGCTTTGAACCTGACCGTGACCTGAAGATGAACTATCCGGAACGACGCGCGGTTGCCGTCCTCGCCTCCGTCTACGCCATTCGCATGCTGGGCCTGTTCATGGTGCTGCCGGTTTTTGCCCTGCTGGGGCAGGAACTGACTGGCACCACGCCAGCCCTTATCGGCCTGGCCATTGGTGTCTACGGGCTTACCCAGGCCTGTTTGCAGGTGCCGTTTGGTGCCCTGTCGGACCGTTTCGGGCGCAAGCGGCTTATTTATATCGGGTTGGTAATATTTGCGACGGGCAGTTTGCTGGCCGCTGCTTCGGATCATATCTATGGCGTCATCGCCGGGCGGGCCCTGCAAGGGGCCGGCGCTATCGCCAGCGTGCTGATGGCGCTGGTAAGCGACCTTACCCGGGCGGAACAACGCACCAAGGCCATGGCCAGCATCGGGGTCACCATTGGCCTGTCGTTTTCCCTGTCACTGATCATCGGGCCGCTGCTGGGGCAATGGGCCGGCCTGTCTGGTATTTTCGGGCTCACAGCGGTGCTGGCTCTTGTGGCCATCGTTATTGTCTGGAAGCTGGTGCCCAATCCACCGGCCATGGTCACTGAAGGCGAGCACCTTCCTGCCCGTATCATGCTGGGTCAGGTTCTGGCGGACCAGCGTCTGCTGCGGCTGGATTTCGGCATCTTTGCCTTGCACCTGGCACTGACGGCGCTGTTCATCCAGGTGCCATTGCTGCTGTCCGAGAGGCTGGGATTGCCCCAGGGTGACCTGTGGTGGTTCTACCTGACGGTGATGGTGACGTCCTTCTTTGCCATGGTGCCCTTCATCATAATCGGTGAAACGAAACAGCAGATGAAAGCCACCCTGAGCGGGGCGGTGGCATTGCTTGCCATGGCGACGGTGGCGCTGTGGCAGTGGTCGGTTTCCCTGACGGCGGCCTGGTTCGGGCTATTCTTCTTCTTCATGGCATTCAACCTTCTTGAGGCGAGCCTGCCGTCACTGATCAGCAAGGAGTCGCCAGCCGGGGCCAGGGGCACGGCCATGGGGGTTTACTCCACCTCCCAGTTTTTCGGGGCCTTTCTTGGAGGGGCGGCCGGCGGGGCCCTGGCCGGCTGGACCGGCGCCGACGGCGTTTTCGGGCTGATGGTAATAGTGCTGGTGGCCTGGCTTGTGGTGGCCGTCACTATGCCGCCCCCCCGCTATCGGGACCGGGGTGGAAACGTGATAGAGTTAGATGCAACGGACGCTGACGAAGGAGCGTCAGACATGAACAAAGACAGAGCAGGGGTGAATCATGGCACGAGGTGTTAACAAGGTCATTCTGATCGGCAACCTGGGGCAGGACCCGGAGACCCGCTACACGCCGAACGGCAATGCGGTGGTCAACCTGAACCTGGCCACGGATGAAAGTTACAAGGACCGGCAGACCGGCCAGATGGTACCCAAGACCGAGTGGCACCGTATCGTTATGTTCGGCAAGATCGCCGAGATCGCGGGCCAGTACCTGCGCAAGGGCTCCAAGGTCTACATCGAAGGCAAGCTCCAGACCCGCAAGTGGCAGGGGCAGGACGGCCAGGACCGTTACACCACCGAAGTGGTGGTGGATATCAACGGTCAGATGCAGATGCTGGACAGCCGCGGGGCAGACAGTGGCGCCATGAACCAGGGTGCGCCCCAGGGGCGTCCGCAGCCCCAGCAAGCGCCCCAGGGCAGTTACGATGCGCCAGCCGCCGGCAGCCAGGGTGGTTACAGTCAGCCGGCCGGTGGCCAGGGTGGGCAAGGCAATATGCCCGAGCCGGTGGATGACTTTGACGACGATATTCCGTTCTGACTCGCTATTATTTTAAGCCAATTAAATGGCGAATATTATTTTGTGTATATTAAGCCTCCATACGTGGGGGCTTTTTTGTAATCAAAGTGAAAAAGCTTGTTAAATAATGCAATTACTCATATTTATGAAGGCATTACTTTAACTAGAATGTTGCGATGAGACGAACTCCAACCATGACCAGGCGGGTTGCACGTGCCCTTGGCTGACCGACTCCGAACACTTTTTTCCCCATCCGGCAGGCGCCCCGCGATTTCCCTGGAAATCCGGCCGGACGGTATTGCCTGGAGCATCGCCGGTCAGGCCCCCGTGACGGGGTTTGCAGAGTGCACCCCGGCCCGGCGTCTGGCGACCCTGGAAAAAGTCCTGTCCGAACGCCATCTCGGCGGTGCCACTGCCACGATAGTGCTCCCGCTCGAGCAGTATCAGGTGTTTCAGCTCGAACGTCCCGAAGGGGTGGACGATGCCGAGCTGGGCGATGCACTGAAGTGGAAGCTGAAGGATTTCCTGGAGTTCAGCCCCACGGAAGCGGTCTGCGACGTTTTCCCCTTTCCCCGGGATGCCTCCCGCAGCCGGGGGGACCTGGTCAATGTGGTGGCAGTGCGCCGCACCGTGATCAGTGAACTGGTCGCCCTGGCGGATGAGGCCGGCCTGAACCTTGAGCGCATCGACATCGCCGAGCTGGCCCTGCGTAACCTGCTGGCGCGGCTGGACGATACCGGCCGGGGCGCGGCCCTGGTGCAGCTGAAGGAAAACTACGGTCACATGGTGGTTGGCAAGGGCCATACCCTGTACCTGTCACGCCGGCTCGATGTTGCCACGCGGGAGTTGCGGGAGGTGAGCAGCCAGGAGACAGCCGTGCAGACACTGGCGCTGGAAATGCAGCGCTCGCTGGACTATTACGAGAGCCAGCTCGGTCAGGTGCCGCCGCCGGTAATCCATCTGGTGGCCCGGGACAGCCTGCTGCCACTGACTTCCATGCTGGCCTCGTGGCTGGCGGCCGCCACCCGCAAGGTGGACTGGCCGCAGTTGGGCCTGGATGAGGAGCCCGACAGCCGGTGCCTGGTGGCCTGGAGTTCCGCGCTCGGTCTTCCGGAGGGAAGTGAATGATCCAGCAGGTCAATCTCTACACCGCGGAATTCCGGCCCAGGCCGCAACGGCTCACTGCCACCTCCGGTCTGCTGGTTGTACTGGTGGCGCTGCTGCTGGTGCTGGCGGCCGGTGGCTGGTACCGGTATGAGGCGGCGGAGCTGGAGCAGTCGGTCACCGCCGAAGGGGCCAGTAACGACCGCCTGCTCCAGTCGGTGGAAAAACTGACGTCCGAGCTTCAGGGGCGAAGGCCGGATGCCCAGCTGGAAGGTGCCGTCGAGCGGGTCACTGACACCCTGGCCCGTCGCCAGCGGTTGCTGGAGCGGGTCGAGCGGCTGGCCAGCAATCCGTCGGACGGCTTTTCCGCGCCCATGTCAGCCCTGGCGCGACAGGTTCCCGAAGGCCTCTGGCTGACCGGGCTCAGCCTGCGGCCGGACCGTGTATCTCTCGAAGGTCGTACCCGGGAGGGCAACCTGGTACCGGTGTATCTGGAGCGGCTGGGGCAGGAGGCCGCCTTTACCGGTCAGGCCTTCGGGCGCTTCGAACTCGGCCGTTCCGACGACCACCCCTGGATTGAGTTCTCGGTGGCAACCCGCCCTGATGGGGAGGCGGAACAATGAGCAGCACCTTCAAACGCTGGTTGCAGTGGTATGACGAGCGCCCGGTGCGGGAGCGGGGCCTGATCCTGCTGGCCGTTGTGGCTCTGTTGCTGCTGGCGGGCTGGGAGTTGTGGGTGACCCCCGCCGCCGATCGCGCCGCGGCGCAGCAGGTGCAACTGCAGCAGATCCGGGCCGAGCGGGCTGACCTCCAGGCTCAGCAGGCGGAGCTTCAGCAGCAGTTGAAGGAAGACCCCTCAGCCGAATTGCGGCGGACTCTGGAGGCCCGCCAGCGCCGGCTGGAGCGCCTGGATCAGCAGATTGCCGACACCACCGGGCAACTGATTTCGCCCCGGGACATGGTACAGATGTTGCAAAAGATGCTCGCCACTGACGAGAAACTGTCACTGGAGGGGGTCCAGCTGCTGGCGCCGGAGCCGATATACGCCGAGGAAGAGGGCGCTGATGACGATAACCGGGACGAACCCGCCGAGCCGCTGCTCTACGCCCATGAAGTGGATATCGTGGTCAGCGGAGGCTATCTCGACGTGCTGAAGTACCTTGAGCGTCTGGAGGCGCTGGACGAGCGTCTGGGCTGGGTGATGGTGGAATACGGCGCCAGCGACTGGCCCGGCGGCAGCGCCCGTATCCGGGTGCGCACGCTGAGCCTTGAGCCGGCCTGGCTGGGGGTCTGATATGAGGCGCTGGATGGTATCTGTCGTCATGTTGACGGTTGCGGCCCCGGCCTATGCCCTGCCGGACCCGACCCGTCCGCCGGGGCAGCAGGTGGCGCCCGCTCAGGCGGAAGAACCGCGAACCTTCGGCCTGAGTTCCATTGTGTATGGGCCGCAGCGCCGTGTGGCCATAATCGACGGCGTGCCAAGGAGAGAAGGCGAGACATTCGACGGGGTACGCCTCAGGCGTATCCACCCTGGCCGGGTTGAGCTGGTGGTGAACGGGGAGGTGCAGCAAGTGCACCTGGCCACGCCACCGGCCATCCGGACCTCCCGATAACCGGTGAACAAGTGGCTATGACACTGACAAGACACGGCATCCTGGCGTTGCTGGCACTGACCCTGACAGCCTGCGCCAACAATCCGCTGATGCGGGGCGGGCAGGCGACCTCCACCGGCTCCGCCCGCGCCATAGACGACACCATGGCCCAGGCGCAAGAGCAGAAAGAGCAGCGGCAGCCGCGGGACGAGGTGTCGTCCGGGTTGCCGGACGACGTCAGTGCCGCCCTGCTGCCTCCCCTGGAGGCAACGGAGGAAAGCGAGGACCGGTTTGATGTGAACGCCCGGGACGTGCCGGCGGACAGTTTCTTCGAGGCGCTGGTGGAAGGCACCGGCTATAACGTGGCGGTCCGCCCGGGGGTGGATGCGAGCATTGATCTGAGGCTCAGCGATGTCACCGTGCCGGAGGTGATGGACATCGTGCGTGATACCTACGGGCTGTCCATCCAGCGCCGGGGCAGGCTGTACCAGGTGGACACCGACCGGGTCCAGACCCGGCTTTACCCCATCAACTACCTGCATTTCAAGCGCAAGGGTGGGTCCGAAACCCGCGTCAGCTCGGGGCAGGTGAGCAGTACCCGGGGTGGTGATTCCGGCGAGGGCAGCAACGGCGCCGACAGTCCGGGCAGTAGCCGCAATCTGATCGGCACGCGCATTTCCACCGATACCGAATCCGATTTCTGGCGTGATCTGCAGCAGGCGCTGGGGATGATTGTCGGCGAAGGCAACGGCCACCAGGTGATCACCAACCCCGGCTCCGGCCTGGTGATGGTCAGGGCCAACGGCGAAACCCTGCGCCAGGTGCAGGACTACCTCGAACGTACTGAGCTGATCATGCAGCGCCAGGTGGTACTGGAGGCCAAGGTGCTGGAAGTGGCCCTTAACGAGAGCTACCAGCAGGGCATCAACTGGTCGGATGTGGCTTCCGGCGGTCGCGTGGAGTTCGGCGTGGGCGGCCAGAACGTCCGCGCCTCGGATACCGGCGGGCTGTTCTCCGCCGCGGTGGAGGCGGGTGATTTCTCCGGACTGATTGAGCTGCTCGGCGAGCAGGGCAATGTGCAGACCCTGTCCAGCCCGCGGATTGCCACGGTCAACAACCAGAAGGCCGTGATCAAGGTGGGCACGGATGAGTTCTTTGTCACGGACATTGATTTCGATGACAACGACTCGGCGGTGACCGCCACCGACCGCACCTCTACCTCGGTGGAGCTGACGCCCTTCTTCTCCGGAATTTCCCTGGACGTGACCCCGCAGATTGCCGAGGACAACTCGGTGACCCTGCATGTGCATCCCTCGGTCAGCGAAGTGGCCGACCAGGAGAAGATTATTACCGTGGGCGAACGGGACGTGACCCTGCCCCTGGCCCGCAGCACCGTGCGGGAGACCGACAGCGTGATCCGTGCCGAAAGCGGCCAGATCGTGGTGATCGGCGGGCTGATCCAGAACACCAGCGAAGACAACAATGCCGGCGTGCCTTTCTTCAGTGAGATTCCGGTGATGGGCGAGCTGTTCCGCCAGCGCAATTTCCAGTCCCGCAAGAGCGAGCTGGTGATTCTGCTGCGGCCGGTGGTGGTCGGCGCTGACACCATGAGCGACGATATCTCCGCCAGCCGCGAACGCATGCGGGTGCTGCGGGAACTGCTCCAGTCACCGGGGTCCGTGACCCCCGAGCCGGAGGGCGGACCCCGCTGATATGTATGAAGCCCATTTCGGACTGCAGGAAGCACCGTTTGCACTGACGCCCAACACCCGCTACTTCCTGCGGGCCCCCAGCCATGGGGATGCCCTGGAGTTGCTGGTGATGGCCCTGCGGGAGCGGGAAGGCTTTATCAAGATCACCGGCGAGGTGGGCACCGGCAAAACCCTGCTGTGCCGGCTGCTGCTGAACGAGCTTGAGGGCCTGGCCAGCACCGCCTACCTGCCCAACCCCCATCTGCCACCGGAGGCCCTGTACCAGGCGGTGGCCGAGGAACTGGGAGTGACTGTGCCGCCGGGTGCCAATACCCATCAGGTGCTCAAGGCCCTGAATGAGCGGCTGATCGCCCTGGCCATGGACCAGACCCCGGCTGTGCTGGTTATCGACGAAGCCCAGGCCATGCCGGAAGCCACCATTGAAGCCCTGCGCCTGCTCACCAACCTGGAAACCGAAAGCACCCGGCTGTTGCAGGTGGTGCTGTTCGGCCAGCCGGAACTGGATGTGCTGCTGGACCGGGACAGCCTGCGCCAGCTCAAGCAGCGCATTACCTTCCACTATCGGCTGGCGCCCCTGGACCGGGAGTCCGTGGCCCAGTACCTTCGCCACCGGCTGGCGCTGGCGGGCTACAACGGCGCCGAGCTGTTCCGGCCGGGTGCCCTCAAGGTGATTACCCGGGCCTCCGGGGGGATTCCCCGGCTGGTCAATGTGCTCGCCCACAAGTCGCTGCTGTCCGCCTGGGGCAGTGGCGACCGGCAGGTGGAGCGCCATCATGTGCTCAACGCCGTCAGGGACACCGAAAGCGCCTTTTCTCCCGGCCTGCTGGCGAGGTGGCTATGAGCCTGCTTAACGACGCCCTCAGGGCCGCCGAGCAACGCCAGGGCAAGCCGGCGCCGTCCGCCTATACCGGTCAGCCGGCATCGACCGGGGCCCGTGGTGGCCGCCTGGGCCTGATGACCGTGGCGCTGGTGCTTGTGCTGGCGGTGGGGGCGGCTGGCTATCTCTATCTCTGGCCCGACCCGGCGCCCGCGCCCGCTCCCCGCACGGCGGATGTGGAAGAGCAGGTCAGGCAAGCTCCCGTCGACAACGGGCAGGCCACAGAAGCGTCGCAGCCGGCCAGCCCATCCGACCAGGCCGCCCCCCTGCCTTTAGTGGCTGAGCCGGTCACGCCCGCAGAGCCGGCACAGCAGGAAACAGCGCCAGCGGTACCGGAGCCTGAGCTTTCGGCCGTTGAAGGACCCGAGCGCAATGAGGTGTCGGAATCCTCGCCCGCTCCGGAGCCCGACAGGGCTGCCGGATCCGGGCAGCAAGCCCCGGCACAGGAGCAGGCGGAAGCCGCCTCGCCGCAGGTGGCCGCCGAAACTCTCCCACAGGCGGACAGTGAGCCCGCCGTGGCTGCTCCGCAGAGCCGGACCCCGGCGACCCCTGAGGATCAGGAAGGCAAAGCCGCGGATGAACCGGAAGGGCAGATGAGCAGGCAAAGAACCACCGCCAGTGCCGCCAACGACGTCAAGCAATCCCGTCAGTCACCGGAGCAGAAGGACCGGGACACCGCCCGGCAGATCCGGCAACGGCTGGCCCGGGGGGAGAGGCCCGGCGCCGAGCGCCTGGCGTCGGAACTGGCCACGGCCCAGGACGCACCCCGCAGCCGCTATGCCCTGGCCAGGGGACTGCTGGCCAGGGGTGAGGTGGACAGCGCCCTGGAATGGGTGCCGGAAGATCTGGCGGCGGACTATCCGGATCTCCGCCTGATCCGGGCCCGGGCCATACTGGCGGCGGGTGACCTGGAGCGGGCGGTTGCCACCCTGCAGCAGCAGGTGCCGCCGGTGGCGGACAATGCGGAATACCGGGTCACCCTGGCCACCCTGCTGGAGCAGCAGGGCCGGAGTGACCAGGCCGCCAACCACTGGGCGCAGCTGATCGCCTGGGATGACAGCCGCGCCCCCTGGTGGGTGGGGCTGGCCATTGCCCTGGAAAGCCGCGGCGACGCCGACGGCGCCGTGCGGGCCTATCAGCAGGCGGCGGAGCTGCCGGGCCTGGCCCCATCACTGGCGGACTATGTTCGCCAGCGTCTACAGTCATTGGGAGCTGGGTAGAGCATGGCCGAGCCGAAACGCAAGATTCGCATTGGTGACCTGCTGGTCCAGAACGAGGTTATCACCGAGCAGCAGCTGCAGACCGCCCTCAAGGAGCAGAAGAACACAGGGCGCAAGCTGGGGCGCACGCTGACCGACCTGGGCTATGTGGACGAAGACAGCCTGCTGGATATTCTCTCCCGTCAGCTGGACGTGCCCTTTGTGCAGCTGCGCAACTACCAGTTCGACCAGAACCTGGTGAAAAAACTGCCGGAGGCCATGGCCCGCCGGTTCCGCGCCATCGTGCTGGCGGAGCACAATGGCGAGCTGCTGGTGGGCATGGCGGACCCGCTGGATATCTTTGCCTACGACGAGCTGGTGCGGGTGCTGAAGCAGCCCGTAAAACAGGCGGTGGTGCGGGAAAGCGAACTGCTCAACACCCTCGACCTGGTCTACCGGCGCACGGAAGAGATCGCCTCGCTGGCGGAGGAGCTGGAAGACGAACTGGGCGACGACGCCTTTGACCTGGCGGACCTGTCCGCCGAGTCCGAGAGCGACGGGGCGCCGGTGGTCAAGCTGCTCAAGACCCTGTTCGAAGATGCCGTGCAGGCCCGCAGCTCCGATATCCATATCGAACCGGACGAGACTGTGGTGCGCATCCGCCAGCGTGTGGACGGCGTGCTGCAGGAACAGGTGATGAAGGAGAAGCGGGTCAACGCCGCGCTGGTGCTGCGCCTCAAGCTTATGGCCGGGCTCAACATCTCCGAGAAGCGCCTGCCCCAGGACGGCCGCTTCAACGTGCGGGTGAAGGGCCGCAGCATCGACGTGCGGGTCTCTACCATGCCGGTGCAGTACGGCGAGTCGGTGGTCATGCGTCTGCTGGACCAGACAGGGGGTACCCTGGACCTGGAGGCCACCGGTATGCCGGAGCACCTGCTGAAGAACTTCCGGCGCATGATCCACAAGCCCCACGGCATGATCCTGGTCACCGGCCCCACCGGTAGCGGTAAGACCACCACGCTGTATGGTGCGCTCACCGAACTGAACCAGCCGGAGGTCAAGATCATCACCGCCGAGGACCCGGTGGAGTATCGCCTGCCGCGGATCACCCAGGTGCAGGTCAACCCCAAAATCGGCCTGGAGTTTTCCACCGTGCTGAGGTCGGCCCTGCGGCAGGACCCGGACGTGATCCTGGTGGGTGAGATGCGGGACCAGGAAACCGCGGAGATCGGCCTGCGGGCCGCCATGACCGGTCACCTGGTGCTGTCGACCCTGCACACCAACGACTCCATCTCCAGCGCCATGCGCCTGATCGACATGGGAGCCGAGCCCTTCCTGGTGGCCAGCTCGCTGATCGGCATCGTGGCCCAGCGGCTGGTGCGCAAGGTGTGCGACAACTGCCGCGGGCCCTACGAGCCCACCAGCCAGGAGCGGATCTGGCTGGACAGCTTTGACCTGGACCCGCTGGACCTGGAAGCCGGCTTTGTCCGCGGCCGGGGCTGCTACCAGTGCAGCAACACCGGCTACAAGGGCCGTATCGGCGTCTACGAGATGCTGGAAATGGACGAGGCCATGCTGGATGCCCTGCGCCGCCGGGACGTGTCCGGCTTTACCCGGGCTGCCCGCCAGAGCCGCCTGTACCGGCCCCTGGGGGCCTGCGCCATGGATTACGCTCTGCGGGGGGTGACCAGCCTGGCGGAGGTGGCCCGGGTGGCGGCCACCTCGGAAGTGGACGTGTCCCTGGACGAAAGCGACCTGGCGAAAGCGGCGGACGAGGCCCTGCAGGCCGCCTCCGCCGGGGCGGAGGATAGCTGATGCAGTTCAGTTACCGGGGCAAGGACAGCAAAGGGCTGTTGCAGCGGGGCAGCCTGGCGGCAGCCAACCCGGATGCGGCCGCCAGTGAACTGATGCGCCGGGGCATCACCCCGCTGGCTATCGAGGAGCAGGCGCAGACGGTATCACTGGGCGAGCGCTTCGAACGCATGCCCCTGTTCCGCCGCACGGTGACCCTGGATGAGAAGATCGTTTTCTGCCGCCAGATGTACGCCCTGACCCGGGCGGGGATTCCGCTGATCCGCACCATGCGCGGGCTGGCAGAGACCACCCGGTCGAAGGTACTGGCGGAGGTGCTGGAGGACGTTACCGACCGGCTGGAATCCGGCACCAATATGGCCACAGCGCTGCAGGCCCATCCGGCGGTGTTCTCCGACCTGTTCGTGGCCATGATCCACGTGGGAGAAAATACCGGCATGCTGGACGATGCCTTCAAGCGGCTGTCGGACATCCTGGAACTGGAGCGTGACACCAAACGCCGCCTCAAGCAGGCCATACGCTATCCCATCTTTGTGGTGGTTGCCCTGTTCGCGGCGCTGATGGTGGTGAACTTCCTGGTGATTCCCAGGTTTGCCTCGGTATTCGACCGCCTGGGTGCCGACCTGCCCTTCCTGACCCAGGTGCTGGTGGGTACGTCCAACTTCCTGCTGAATTTCTGGTACCTGCTGCTGTTCGCGATCGCGGCTGGTGCTGTCCTGCTGCGCCAGTGGAAGCAGACCGAACAGGGCCGTCTGACCTGGGACCGCTACAAACTGAAGATGCCCATTATCGGGCCGCTGCTGGAACTGATTACCCTGAGCCGCTTCTGCCGCAACTTCGCCAGCATGCTGTCGGCGGGTATGCCGATCACCCACGCGCTGACGGTGGTGTCCGATGCCACCGACAACGCCTGGATTGCGGTTCACATAAGGGAAATGCGCCATGGTATCGAACGGGGGGAGAGCCTGCTGCGCACCGCCCGCCACAGTGGCATGTTCACCCCGCTGATCCTGCAGATGATCGCGGTGGGGGAGGAAACCGGAGCCGTCGACGAAATGCTCAATAACGTGGCGGACTTTTACGATGAAGACGTGGACTTCGGCCTGAAACGGCTGGCCGAGTCCATCGAACCCATACTGATTGTCGCCATGGGCGTGCTGGTGCTGATCCTGGCCCTGGGTGTGTTCCTGCCCATCTGGGACCTGGGCGCGGCGGCCATGGGGCGCGGGTAGCAGCGGGTGCGGCCGGAAGGCCGGGTGATGGCCGACAACCGCCGCCGCTTCCGGTGGCTGGTGGCCCTGAGCGTACTGGGCATTGCGGTCTGGTTCCTGCTGGACGCCATTGAGCAGACCCAGTACCGGGCCGAGCAGGAGATGACCCGGCTCATGCTCAACCAGGTACGCAGCGCCCTGACCGTACGCGGTGCCGAGGCCATGCTGGCCCGGGATGAGTCGCTGGAAGCCCTGGAAGGGCTCAACCCCTTGCCTCTGCTGGACTTTGGCGAAAGGCAGGAGCTGGAACAGCGTTGTGACGCACTGGCCCCCCAGGACCGGGGCTGGTGCTTCAGCGAGGCGCAGCGCTGGCTGGTGTACCACCCTGCCCAGCCGCTGACCCTGGAAGGTCGCCACAGGGAGCCGGGCGACCCGTTTATATGGCAGGTGCGGGTGGACTACGCCGGATCTGTCAGACTAGGCAAAAACAACGGCAAACGGGCGGTTGGTCTCAAACTGGTAGAGATTGACGGCCATCAAGTAGGCGAGAATCAGTACAACGACTAGCACCGGGAAAATGAGATAATCCTTAAAATGCTGCAATGAATGGGGAACGGCATATGAGCAGTAAGCAACAACAGAAGGGTTTCACCCTGATCGAGCTGGTGGTGGTTATCGCCATCCTGGCTATTCTGGCAGCGTTTGCGCTGCCGCGGTTTGCGCAGCTTTCCGAGCAGGCGCATAGCTCAAGTATTCAGGGTACGGCTGGTGCTCTTTCCGCCGGGGTTGCCCTGGCTCGGGCTCAATGGGTCAGTAATGGCTTTACGGCAGCCACTCAGGACCTTGAGGGTTTTGGGGATGGCACTGTCAACATGTCAGATAATGGTTGGCCTGTATCCGCAGGTGAGGGTCAAACCGGTACTAACGAAACTATGACGGGTGTTCGTTGCGTTAACGTCTGGGAGGCACTTTTACAGTCAAACGCACCCACGGTAAGCACCGGTACAGATACTGATTACACCGCCGCGGCCTCTGACAGTACGTGCACCTACACCTACACCCTGGATGGCCAGGGCAGCACCATCGAATACGACGTCGAAGACGGCAACATTGAAACTACTATCAACTGAACACGCGAGTGGTAAGCGAGGAGAACTCTCATGACAGCTATTAATGCAATTGCATCAAGAAAAGAAAAAGGCTTCACCCTGATCGAACTGGTTATGGTGATTGTGATTCTGGGGATTCTGGCGGCGTTTGCTTTGCCGCGGTTTGCGGATTTGGGGGGAGAGGCCCG
>JBMCIH010000012.1:0-13267 GCA_048617055.1 Marinobacter sp.
GGCGTAGCGACCGCCCAGCCTGCCGACGATATCCAGCTGGGGACCGTCGGCAAGGCGGTGAAGGGTGTGGAGGTGAAGCTCGGAGACTTCAACGAGATCCTCCTGCGCGGCGACAGCATGTTTCAGGGTTACTACAAGAATGACGAAGCCACAGCGACGACCCTGAAGGATGGCTGGCTGCATACCGGCGATGTGGGAGAGTGGCAGGGGGAACACCTGCGCATCGTGGACCGCCTGAAGGACATCATGATCACCGCCGGGGGCAAGAACCTGTCACCCACGGAGATCGAGAACACCATCAAGGCGAGCCCCTATATCAAGGAATGCATTGTCATCGGCGAGGCCCGCAAATACGTTTCTGCGCTGATCCAGATCGACTTTGACACGGTGGCCAAGTGGGCCGAGCAGGAGCGGGTGGCCTACACCACGTTCCGCAGCCTGTCGGAGCATGAACAGGTCAACGACCTGATCCAGCAGGAGGTGAACAAGGGTAATGACCGACTGCCGCAGGTGGCACAGATCAAGCGGTTCAGTCTGCTCACCAAGGAACTGGACCACGACGATGATGAAGTAACGGCCACCATGAAGGTGCGGCGCAGCAAAATTTACGAGAAGTACACGGAGGTTATCGAGTCGCTTTACGCTTAAGGACTGGTTAGCCACGGAATCCACGGAAGAACACGGAAGGAAAAGACGAAATCACAAAGACAGATCTCGTTGTTCGCGTTCAACCGTTGAATGCCCGATTTGTCCGTGGCTAAAGACGAGCCTTTTTCTTTTTCCGTGTTCTTCCGTGGATTCCGTGGCAAAAAAGATCTTTACCCTTCGATCCGTTCCTTCAACCCGGCCTTCACCAGCTTGCCATTGGCATTCCGTGGCAAAGGCTCGTCCTGGATGGTCACGTAGTCCGGTATCTTGTAGTCCGCCAGGTTCTCCCGGCAGAACTGGCGGATGTCGTCGTCGCTGAGTTCCTGGCCGTCCACCTGAGTGACGAACACGTGGATCTTCTCCCCCAGCACCTCATCCGTATGGGGGATCACCGCACACTCCACTACCGCCGGGTGGCCGGTAATCAGGTTCTCCAGCTCCACGCTGTAGATGTTGTAGCCACCCCGGTTGATCATGTCCTTCTTGCGGTCGAAAATCCGCACAAAGCCCTGCTCGTCCATGGAGCCGATATCCCCGGACTTCCAGTGGCCGGCGGTAAACTCCCGGGCGTTGGCTTCCGGATTGTTCCAGTAGCCCGGTGACACCATGGGGCCGCTGATCCACAGCTCGCCGGATTCCCCCGGGGCCACCTCGCGGCCATGGTCGTCCATGATGCGGATATCGCCGCAGGGTACCGGCTGGCCGACGCTGTCGGCATGCTCACCGGCGTCCCCCAGGGGCAGGCAGGTGGAGGGAGATGTGGTCTCGGTGGCGCCATAGGCGTTGATCAGTTCCAGGTCTGGCAGCTGGTCCCGTAATTGCGCAATGGTGCTTTCCGGCATGGGCGCGCCACCAAAGCCGCCGATGCGGAAGGCGCTCAGGTCATGGTCGCGAAAATCGGTGCGCAGCAGGCAAAGGTTGTACATGGCCGGCACCATGATGGTGTGGGTGACCTTTTCCCTTGCCATCAGCTTTACGGCTTCCACCGCATCAAAGGCGGGGATGACCACGATGGCGCCGGCTACATGGGTCATGGTCAGCATGTTGGCCACCAGCCCGGTGACGTGACTGCCTGGTGCCACCAGCAGGGTGCGCTCACCGTCCCCCAGGGCCATGGTGTGCTGGAAGTGCATCAGCGAGTGGATGATATTGAAGTGGGTGAGTATGACCCCTTTTGGTTTGCCTGTGGTGCCGGAGGTGTAGAGGATTACGGCCGGGTCTTCCTCTTTTACCGGAGGCAGCGGCAGGTCAGTACCAGTCGCTTTGAGCAGGTTTTCGAAGGGCTCGCTGTGCTCATCACCGCCGCCAATGGCAAAGCGGTGCCTCAGGCCGGGCAGTTCATCGGGTGTGGGCAGTTTGCTGCCCTGTTCGCCCGCAAACACCACCGCCCTGGCATCGGAATGCTCCAGCATGTAACGCAGGCCGGGCCCCTGTTCCCGGGTGTTCAGGGGCATGACGATGGCGCCTGCCCGCAGAACCCCCAGTACCGTCAGTACCAGCTCGGTACTGTTGCCAATCAGCAGTCCGACCCGGTCCCCCGGTTCGACGCCCCGGTGCCGGAGCTGGGCGGCCATGGCCCCGGCCCGGTCGGCCACCTCCCGGTAACTCAGCCGTTGCCCTTCACACACGATACAGTCTGCGTCCGGAGTCCGCTCCACCGACGCCAGGAACGAATCCAGCACACTGGCCGGGCGGTCCTGGTAGCAGCGTACAACACGGTCACCGAAATGGTGCTCATGGCGGATGGCAAAGTTTGGGGCGGTGCTCATCGGGGTAAATCTCCGCTAGTTGTAGGTCGGGAGCAGAATGGTGTTATGGATCCAGGCGCACTACGGCATCGCCAACCACCTTGGTCTCGCCGTGCTGGTTGACCACGCTGAGTTCGAGCCGGGCTCTTTGTTCGCCGGCTTCCTCGAAGCGTTCTGTGATCCTGCCGCTACAACTGAGTTCGTCGTGGACGTGGGAAATCGCCACGAAACGCATGCCGAAACTGACCAGCGCGCCCTGGGGCAGCCAGTTGGTAAGCATGCGTCCCAGATAGGCGGAGGCCAGCATGCCATGGGCAAACACATCGTCCATGCCATGATAGCGGGCGAAGTCCAGGTCCACATGAATGGGATTGTGGTCGCCGGAAGCGCCGGCATACAACGCGAGGGTCAGTCGCGAAATGGGGGGTGTGGAGAGGGGCGGAATCTCGTCCCCCACCTTGATGGAAGTCGTGTCGACATCAGGGCGCATAGGTCTTACCTGTGGCGGATAATAATGATGGAACGAAGGTCGGCGAGCCTTTCCGGCTCTCCATTGGCGGTATCCCGGAAAACGGCGGTTTCCCGTACCACGAACTCCATGGCACCGGCTTTTTTCTGGTAGATGTCGGTAATCCCGGAGTCAAAGTTGAGCCGGTCGCCGGCGCAGGCCACCTGGTGGTAATCGAAGTGTTGCTCGCCGTGCAGTACCTTACCGAGCTCGATGCCCAGCATATCCATATAGTCGTAGGGGTTGTTCCGCTCCATATCCAGGCAAAACAGGAACGTGGGGGGCACCGGCAGTGATCGCCAGCCGGCCGCCTTTGCAGCGTCTTCATCCAGGTAGACCGGATTGGTCTCGCCGATGGCCTTTGCAAAGAAACGCAGACGACCTGTTTCAACCAACTGCGTATGGACGGGCAATCGGAAACCGATAAAGCCCGGATCGATCATGGCAACCACCTTGCGGCTATAAGAAAAGGACAGTGCATCGCAGGCACCAGGACGCCTCCTGCCAGCCCCCGGGGCTGGCAGGAGAATGGCTCAGCCGGTAGTAACCGGCTTGAAGTCGCCGTACTCTTCCCGGAGCCTGGTCTTCAGCAGCTTACCGGTGGCTGTGTGTGGCAGTTCGTCCACAAACAGGATGTCGTCCGGCAGCCACCACTTGGCCACGTGCTCCTCGAGGAAGGACATCAGCTCGTCCTTGCCGATAGTGGCGTTGTCCTTGAGCACCGCGATCAGCAGAGGCCGTTCCTGCCATTTGGGGTGGGCAATACCAATCACTGCGGCTTCGGCCACCTCCGGGTGGGAGACGGCGGCGTTTTCCAGTTCGATGGAAGAAATCCACTCGCCACCGGACTTGATCACGTCCTTGGACCGGTCCACCAGGGTCAGGAAACCATCCGCGTCGATGGTGCCGATGTCGCCAGTCGGGAAGAAACCCTCACTGTCCAGCTTGCTGCCACCCTCCTGACGGTAGTAACCGCTTGCTATCCAGGGGCCCCTTACATAGAAGTGGCCGGATGTCTTGCCGTCCCAGGGCAGGCGCTCACCGTCGTCATTGACGATCTTGATCTCCACGCCCCAGATGCCACGGCCGGCCTTGGTCTTGAGCCTGGCCATCTCCTCGTCACTGAGGCTGTCGTGTTTGGGCAACGGCTTGTTGATCACACCCAGCGGGCTGGTTTCGGTCATGCCCCAGCCCTGGACCATGTCGATACCGGACTTGCGGAAACGTTCGATCATGGCAATCGGGGGTGCGGAGCCGCCCACACCGACACCAGTCAGGCTCAGCTCGTCGAGGCTGGCGCCAGGGGTGGAGTCCAGGTACTGGAACAGCATCAGCCACACGGTGGGCACTGCCATGGAAAAGGTGATGTTCTCGTCTTTCATCAGCTGATAGACGCTGGCGCCATCCAGGTGCTGGCCAGGCAGAACAACCTTGGCCCCCACTATCGGGGCCGAATAGGGCACACCCCAGGCATTGGCATGGAACATCGGCACAATCAGCAGCATGCTGGTGCGGCTGCTGATTTCAAAGGCGTCGGGGGCCACTTGCATCAGCGAATGCAGGACGGTGGAGCGGTGGCCGTAGAGAACTCCTTTCGGGTTGCCGGTGGTACCGGAGGTGTAGCACAGGGATGAGGCCGTGCGCTCGTCGAACTCCGGCCATTCGTAGTCGTTGCTGGCCGCTTCCATCAACTCTTCATAGCAGTAGAGGTTGGGCAGGCCGAGGTCGGGCATGTGCTCCCGGTCGGTCATGGCCACGAAGGCCTCTACCGTCTCCAGCTGCGGCGCCAGCTGCTTCACCATGTCGGCAAAGGTGATGTCGAAGAACAGCACCTTGTCTTCGGCGTGGTTGATGATATAGGTCAGCTGTTCCGGAAACAGGCGCGGGTTGACCGTGTGCAGGATGGCGCCGCTGCCGGAAACGCCGAAGTAGAGTTCATAGTGGCGGTAGGTGTTCCAGGCCAGGGTGCCCACCCGGTCCTGGAAGTCCACACCCAGGGTTTTCAGGGCGTTGGCCATTTGCTTGGAGCGTTCGCGCAGTTCCCGGTAGTTGGTGCGGTGCATCGGTCCTTCCACGGTCTTGGTGACGATCTCGGTTTCCGGGTGGAAGGTGGCGGCATGATCGATCAGTGACGAGATGAGCAGGGGCTTGTCTTGCATCAGTGCTTGCATGGCACTCTCCTGGAGTTGTTGTGGTTGTAGCAGGATGTATCGCCAAGTGTCCCCCACCAGAATAGCTCCGACCTCGTCTGATTAGACGATTTGCCATTGGCCTTTGTGATTCATCATGATGGGAGGGTTACCGGCCCGGCACTGTGGCCGTGTCGATTGACTGACAACAACAATAAACCGTCACCGAAGGAGTGTTGAATCATGATCCTGCACAGGCCTGAACTGATCGAGGAATACACCCGCAAGGGCTACTGGGGCCACCGGACCTTGCTGGAACGCTTTACCGAGAACTGTGAGTCTCACCCGGACCGCGAGGCGGTGGTGGATCCCCCCAACCGTGACGAGCTGGTGGGCACTCCGGCCCAGCGACTGACCTGGGCGGAGTTTGGCCGGGCGGTGGACGCTACCGCCGCTGAACTGGCCAGCCGGGGCTTCGGCAAGGATGATGTACTGGTGGCCCAGCTGCCCAACGTGTGGGAGCTGGCCATGCTTTATCTGGCCGCCGCCAAGGCGGGCGGGCTGCTGTCCGCACTGCCCATGCAGTGGCGCCGCAAGGATGTGGGCTATGTGAAAGAAATGACCGGGGCGCGCTTTTACATCTCGGCGGAGCGCTTCCATGACTTCGACTACCAGGCCCTGGGGCAGGAGCTGGGCTTTGAGCACTACATCGGCCTGAAGGAGCTCACCGGTATTGCCCGTGGCGAGCCCGGCCAGGTGCCGGATGTGGCTGTGGATGCCAACGATATCTTTACATTGTGCTGGACCTCCGGGACCGAGGCAGACCCCAAGGGCTGCCCCATGAGCCACAACAACTGGGAATACCTGATCAGCCTGGTGTTCACCACCTGTGGCCTGCAGAAGGGTGACCGAATCCTGTGCGTGGCACCGCTGGTGAACATGACGGCGGTGGGGGTCAACTACGTACCCTGGCTGGCAGCGGCGGGGACCCTGGTGCTGCACCATCCCATTACGCCGGAGATCCTGCTGCGACAGCTTACCGAAGAGCGCATCCAGTACACCATTCTGGTGCCGGCGATGCTGAACATGATTGCCAAGCTGCCCAACGTGGACCAGCTGGACCTGTCCAGTGTGCGCACAATCACCACCGGCTCGGCGCCGCCCTCGGCCTGGTCCATGCAGGAGTTCAAGCGCCGCTGGGATATCGACATCGTCAATATCTGGGGCCAGAACGAGGGCACCAGCCTGGTGGCCGGGCCGGCGGATGTGCCGGACCTGGACATGCGGGTGGATCACCTGCCCTGGTGGGGCAAGAAAGGCGTCGAGTGGCCCTCTGGTATCTATGGGGTCGAGGTGAAGATCCTCGGCGACCGGGATGAGGAAATCACCGAGCCCGGCGGCATCGGTGAGCTGTGCTACCGCAGCCCGGGCCTGTTTGCCGGCTACTTCCAGCGCCCGGACATCACCGAAAGGTCCTTTACCGCTGACGGTTTCTTTCGCACTGGCGACCTCTTCATCGTACAGGACGACAAGCACGTAGGCTTCTATGACCGCAAGAAGGACATGGTGATCCGCGGTGGCTTCAATATCTCCAGCGTGGAGGTGGAGAACGCGGTGCTGGGCTTCGACAAGGTGCAGGACGTGGCTGTAATTCCCCACCCGGACGACATCATGGGCGAGCGGGTCTGCATTTGCGTGGTCCCTGCGGATGAGGACTATCCGCCGACCCTGGAAGAAATCAACGATTACCTGAAGGAGCAGGGTATGAGTGTCTACAAGCTGCCGGAGAGGATGAAGCTGATTGACACCATCCCCCGCAACCCGGTGGGCAAGATCCTGAAGAAGGAGTTGCGGCGCCTGTAAGACGAAGGGCCGGGATTTCCCCGGCCCTTTGTTTTTTTTTTTGCTACATACCGTACTGATTCACATCCACTTTCGAGAAGACCTCCTCCCAGTAGAGCTGCCGCAGCTCTTCGCCTGTTTCCACGTCCTCCACCAGTTCCACCCAGCGGCTCATGGTTTCGCGGAACTCGCTGATCATCTCTTCGGAACGTTCCAGGTCATGCTTGTCCAGGTAGCGCTCCGCGATAGTGTCGATGTCCCCTTCGATAAACTCGCGGGTAGCTGCCCTGAGCTCGTCTCCGGCTTCGTGGACGGTGATATCGTCCTTATCCTCAATCAGCTGGCGGTTCTCTTCATGTTCTTTGACATAGAGACGTGCCAGTTCAGCGGCGATGGCAGCCGACGCGTACATTATGGCTTCACGGTTTTCCGCTGACAGGCTGCTCCAGGCGTCCTTGTTCATATGGGTGGCGATGCCTCCGAAGATACCGCCGGGGACACCGAGGGTAATATCGCTGGTTACTTCAATGAAGTTGAAATTGGTCAGATCCGGCAGGTTATGGGCGGTACAGTCCAGCACGCCCTGACCCAGACCTTCGTAGACTTCGTTGACCGCCATGGAGACCGGCGAGGCGTCCATGGCTTCCGCCCAGCGAGCCCACTGGGGGCCACCGATGCGAATGCGCTTGCCTTCGATGTCATCCATGGTCACCACGGGGGTGTTGCAGATCAGGGTGTAGGGGGTGCTCCCGGAAATGCCGAGGAACACCTGGTTTTCCTTGTTGTACTCCTCCAGGCACTCCGGGCAGTTGTTGAACACGTACTCGGAAATGGCACCGCCAAAGGCGAAAGTGGCCTCACGGGCGCTGGTATCGTCCAGCTCCAGCAGCATGGTCATTTCCGTCAGCATGATGGTGGCGGGAAATTCACTCTGGAAGTAGGGCGTCAGTACCGCACCGATATCCGCCATGCCGTCCCTCAGGCCCGGCGGTGTTTCCATAAAACTCAGCAGTGACTGCATGTAGGCCTTGGTATTGAGTTCGCCGTCGCTGCGCTCTTCCAATGCGTCTGCAAAGACATTGATACTTTTGGAGCCGATGGAGTTGGGGGTGGCGCCGGAGGCGAAGCTCAGCTCCCGGGCGTCCGCACTGCCAACGGCGATCACGGAGGTCAGCGCGGCGCCGGCAATAAAGCCGGCCAGGGGTTTCTTCAGGTAGTTCATAGGACACTCCCGTATGCTTGTTGTTGTGTTGGGTTATGGTGTGTTTCAGTGTTCAGCTCACCTTGCGATCCCGGTCGGACCAGTGCTCTTCCCTCAGCTTGTACTTGAGCAGCTTGCCCGCCGGCGACAGCGGCAGCTCGTCACGGATTTCCAGACTGCGGGGAATCTTGTAGTTGGCGATCAGGGTCCTGCAGTGGGTCATGACCTCATCCAGGGTCAGCTCCGCGTCGTCATTGACCACTACCGTGGCGTGGACCCGTTCGCCCCAGTCCTCGTCCGGTACGCCGATCACCGCGCACTGGGCCACCTGGGGCATCTGCAGCAGGGCCTCCTCCACCTCGGCGGAGTAGACGTTCTCGCCGCCGGTGACGATCATGTCCTTGATGCGGTCCACCACATAGACAAAGCCGTCTTCATCCATGTAACCGGCATCGCCGGTGTGCATCCAGCCATTACGCAGGGCGGCAGCGGTCTGCTCCGGTTTGTTCCAGTAGCCCTGCATGACCACCGGACCACGGGCGACAATCTCGCCCCTTGTGCCATAGGGCACCGGGTTGTCGTCGGTGTCCACAATGCGGATCTCCACCATGGGCAGGGGACGGCCGGCGGACATCATCTTGCCGGTCTCGAAGCCCTCGTCGCTGTGCCAGTCCTTGGTCAGGATGGTGACGGTGGGGGACAGCTCGGTCATGCCGTAGGCCTGCAGGAAGCCGGCTTTGGGCATGGCCTGGCGGGCCTTGTTGAGCAGCGTGCTGTCCATCGGGGAGGCGCCGTACATCATGTGCTGCAGGCCGCTGAGGTCATAGTTGCCGAACTCCGGGTGGGCAAGCACCATTCTCAGCATGGTGGGCACCAGGAAGGTTTCGATCACGCCCTCGTTTTGAATGGCCTCCAGCACCGCCTTGGGTTCGAACATGGGAATGATCACGTTGGTGCTGTGGCGGGCGACCGCCTGCAGGATCAGCCCGGTACCGGCAACGTGGAACGTGGGGGCCGCATGCAGGGTCACCGAACGCATGGGCATGTTGGCCACCGCCTGCGAGCCCAGGCCGTTGCTGAACAGGTTCATGTGGCTGAGCATCACGCCCTTGGGTTTGCCGGTGGTGCCACCGGTATACATGACCGCCGCCAGGTCATCCTTGCTGCGCAGGGTGTCCTCCATCTCTTCATTGTCCCGCACCAGGTCCTCGAAATTATGGGTGCCGGCGGGGGTTTCCTGGTCACCGGCGTAGATCACCGTACTGAGGGATTTCGAGCCTTCCTTCAACGGGTTGATCATGCCGCTGAAGGTGTCGTCCACCACCAGGAAGGTGCTTTCGCAGTCGTCCAGTGAATAGATGATCTCCGCCGGGCTCCAGCGGATGTTGACCGGGTTGATCACGCCACCGGCCCAGAAGGTGGCGTAGATGGCTTCGGCATAGCGGTCCGAGTTAAGGCTCAGGATGGCTACCCGGTCGCCTTCCTTCAGTCCCAGCTGTTTCCGACCGGCAGCCAGCCGGGCGATGCGGGAGACAAAATCCCGGTAGCTGTGGCGGCGGCCCTGGCAGACGGTGGCCGTCTTGTCCGGTGCCTCGATCAGGGCCTTATGCAGGGGTTGGGTAAGATACATGTGTTCGGGTCTCCTTGTTGTTTATTCTCAGGGCTGAATCAGAAGCCGTGCCTGTCCACATCAACCCTGGAATAGACCTCGTCCCAGTAGAGCTCGCTCAGTGCCTCGGGGGAATCAATATCATCCACCAGACCGGCCCATTTCTCGATGATGGGTTTGAAATCCTCGAGCATCTTGTCGCCGCCTTCGATGTCATAACGTTCCTCGTAGGCGCCGGCAATTCTTTCGAGATCTTCCCGGATGAACTTTCGCGTGGCTTCAACCAGTTCGTCGGAGGGTTCGTGCACGGTGATGTCGTCTTTCTCTCGGGCCGTTTCGAGGTTTTCCAGGCTGGCCTGGGCATAGGCCCAGGTGATGTCGGCGGAAGTCACCGCCGTGGCGTACATCACAGCCTCCCGCTGGCTGGTGTCCAGTGACTGCCAGAAGTCCCGGTTGATGCTGTTGCTGGAGGTGCCGTAAACACCCCCCGGTACATCGGTGGTGATGTCGCTGACCACTTCCATCATCTTGAAGATGGTCAGTTCGGGTGTGGACTGGATGGTGCAGTCCAGTACGCCCTGGCTGATGCCCTCATACATTTCGTTGACCGACATGGACACCGGCGAGGCATCCATGGCCTCCGCCCAGCGGGACCAGTTGGCGCCGCCATGGCGCAGGCGTTTACCTTCCAGGTCCTCAACCGTGGTGACCGGTTCATTGCAGAGCAGCATGTAGCGGGTGCTGGCGCCGGCACCGGCGTAGACCTGGTTCTGGGCAGTGAACTCCTCCAGACAGGATTCGCAGTGGTTGAACAGGTACTCCGCCATGGCGCCTCCGAAGGCCATGCCGGCGCGATGCTGCTCCAGGTCGGTGAATTCGAGCAGCATGGATGCCTCGCCCACCAGGTTGGCGCGGGGGTATTCACTGGAGGCGTAGGTGAGCAGCACCGCCCCGGCATCCGCCATGCCATCCCGAAGGCCGTCGGACATCTCCATAAAATTGAGCAGCGTCTGCGGGTAGACTTTGGCCGTCAGGGCGCCATCGGAATGCTCCCGCAATGCTTCCGCATAGCGGTCGGCGGCCTTGGAGCCGATGGAGTTGGGCGGATAGCCGGTGGCGTACTTCAGTTCGGTGGCCTGAGCCTGACTCAGGACAGCAGTTGTCAGCACGGCGGCTGAAACCATGGCGGGCAGGTGAAGGGCTTTACGCATCGGGTCATCTCCTTGTCATTGCGACGCCTTTGAGGGTCGCTTGTTGTTTTGGGGTGGAGCGTCGAGCGTTGGCTTGCTGTCTGATCACTGTTTTTGTGTGTGATTTCTGGTCAGCACCCCTCAAGCTAGGTTACGAGTGCGGTGTCAGCTATCGTCGGAACCGACGAATTGTGTACTTTTGCGTCAGAGGCAAACCGGGAAGGTTGCTTGGGGGGAGCAGGGTTAACGGACAGCGAAGCGGGGAGCAGCGCCGGGGCTACACCCGCAGGCGGCCCCCGGCAGAACGGGTTCAGCCGGCAAATTCGTCATTGCAGGCTTTTTTTATGGCGGCCCGGTATTCCATTGCCAGGCGCTGGCAGAGCTCTGCTGCCGATGGTTCATCGTCGATGGCACCGACACCATGGCCCGCGGACCAGACATTCTTCCAGGCCTTGGCCTCGTTTTCCATATCCAGGCCGGTATGGCCGTCGGTGGCGGCCAGGTCCAGGCCCGCGGCTTCCACGCTGGGGCGCAGGAAGTTTGCGTTCACACCGGAGACCTTGGGCGTGTAGACGATATCGGCGGCACGGGCATCGCGAACCATGGCCTTGTATTCCGGTTGCACCAGGGATTCCCTGGTTGCCAGGAAGCGGGTACCAAGATAGGCGAGGTCTGCGCCCATAAGCCGTGATGCAGCGATCTGGGCGCCGGTACTGATGCTGCCTGCCAGGATGACGGTGCCATCAAATACCTGGCGGATCTCCTGTACCAGCGCAAACGGACTCACGGTACCCGCATGACCGCCGGCGCCTGCAGACACCGCAATAATGCCGTCCACACCGGCCTCAGCCGCCTTCTCCGCATGGCGGCGGTTGATCACATCATGGAACACCAGGCCGCCATAGGAATGCACGGCTTTGACCACTTCCGGCACGGCGCCCAGTGAGGTAATCACCAGGGGCACCTTGTACCTAACTATCTGCTCCAGGTCGGCCTGCAACCGGGGGTTGGAGCGATGGACAATCAGGTTGACCCCAAAAGGTGCGGCATCCTTGCCTTCAAGGCGGCTTTCAATCTCCTCCAGCCATTCCACGAAGCCTTCGGTGGAGCGCTGGTTAAGGGCCGGAAAGGTGCCTACGACACCATTGAGGCAGGTCTCCACCACCAGGTCCGGGCCGGAAGTGAGGAACATGGGGGCAGCGATGGCCGGGACTTTGAGCCGGCCATTGAAAGAAGCGGGAATAGCCATGGTGGGTGATCTCCGTCAGTGTGCGTTTACGGCTTGTCCGGTCGATGCCTGTTACGGTGAATCGCTACATCCTCCCATGGCGGGGCCACCGCCGATTCGTCGAATCTGACGATTCTTCTGCCATGGTCGTCCATTAGTTTGGACCCCTATGAACAAAAAGGGGACGACGATGGACTGGCAGGCTTATATCGATACCGACAAACTTGGTGCGTGGATGGCCGGGCAGGGGCTTGGCGACGGCGAAATCGGCGGTGCGCACCTGCTTGGTGGTGGCACCCAGAACCTGCTGCTGCGTTTCGACTACAACGGGCGCAGTCTCGTCCTGAGGCGGCCGCCGCCTCATCTTCGCGCTAATTCGAACGAAACCATGCGCCGGGAAATGCGCATGCTCGAGGCGCTGGCGGAGTCTGACGTGCCCCACCCCCGCCTTGTTGCCGGCTGTCCTGACGAAACGGTGCTTGGGGCTGCTTTCTATCTGATGGAGCCGGTGGATGGCTTTGCTCCGGTGAATGGCCTGCCAGCACTCCATGCCTCGGATGCCACTGTACGTCACCGTATGGGGTTGTCACTGGTGGAAGGCATCACAGCCCTGGGGGCGGTGGATTACGAAGCTGTGGGCCTTGCCGGATTCGGCAAGCCGGGTAACTACCTTGAGCGCCAGGTGAATCGCTGGCGCCAGCAGCTGCAGAGTTACGGGGACTTCCCCGGCTGGTCCGGTCCGCAGGCCATTCCCGGTGTGGAGACTGTCGCTGGCTGGCTGGAACGTCACCGGCCCTCTTCATTCGAACCGGGCATCATCCATGGTGACTACCATCTCGGCAACGTCATGTACCGTCACGACAGCGGCGAACTGGCGGCTATTGTGGACTGGGAACTGACCACCATTGGCGACCCGCTGCTGGACCTGGGCTGGCTGCTGGCCACCTGGCCCGGGGAAACACCGGCCGAGGACACCATTGAAGGCTTCCGGGTACAACCCTGGGACGGGTTCCCGGCCGCCGGGGAGTTGGTGGAACATTACCGGGCCCGGACTCACCGGGATACGTCCTGCATCGAGTGGTATGCGGTACTGGCCTGTTACAAGCTCGGCATCATCCTGGAGGGAACCCACGCCCGCGCCTGCGCAGGGAAGGCGCCGAAAGC
>JBMCIH010000013.1:0-13105 GCA_048617055.1 Marinobacter sp.
CTTGATGTTGCGCAGCTCCGCCTTGCCGTCCTCGAAGTGATACTCCCCGTAGAGCATGGGCTGCAGGGCCTGGTGGCCGTCCGCCAGGGTCATGTGCACGGTGCCGCTGACGGACTCGAACTCGGCACCCTTCAGGGCGTCGGCCAGCTGCTCGGGGCTGGGCACGCCGTCAGCATCTGTCTTGTCGGCCGCATATTTAAGCGCCAGGATGGCCTGGGCCGCCTTGGAGGCCGGGTAGCTGGGTGGCGTACCATGCTCTTCCTCGTAGGCCTTGCTGAACCATTCGCTCAGATCGTTCTCCGGCATGAAGGCGCCGAAGGGGCCGCGGCCACCGAGAATGGTGCCGTTGGGTGCCTGCCCGTCAAAGCGGTGCAGGCCGGACTCGCCGGTGGTCAGCAGGGCATCCGCCTGCTCCAGCAGCCCGCGGGCGTTGGCCTGGGATACAAAGGACTCCATGTCGCCACCCCACATGGAGGAGTGAATGATCTCAGGCCGGTTAGTCTGCAGTGCCGAGATCTCGCTGCCGTAGCTGCCCTGGAAGATCTGCGGGGTCTGGTTGTTGACCATCTCCGCCTCCGGCATCAGCTGCTCCATGGCCAGGGTGAAGTCCTGCCAGGAGTCCTGGCCCCAGGCGTAGTTCTGCTGGATGCCGGCGATGCGGCTTGCGTCCGGGCGCGTATCCGCCAGATAGCGGGCGGCGCCGACATTATCGGCAACCGCATCAAGACCGGTGCGGAAAACGTACCGGGGATCCTCCAGTTCCTGGAACATGCGGGAGGTACCGCAGTCGAAAGCAATGGTGAACATTTTCATTTCCTCCGCCACCGGGCCCACCGCCAGACAGTCCCCGGAGGAGATATAGCCGATTACCGCGTTCACCTCCTGGCGCTCCACCAGGTTGCGGAACTCCTCCACCTGCTTGGTGGGGCCGCCGGCCTCGTCCACTTCCACCATTTCCAGTTCCAGCCCGTTGACCCCTTTGGAGTCATAGGGGGCTGGCAGAGTGCCCTCGTTGATGGCGTCCACCACCAGTTTGGCGCCCTGGGACGCCGGTACCCCGAAGGGCCCGGAGGCGCCGCCGGACAGGAAGGTGACAAAGCCCACCTTGAAGGTGTCATCGGCGCTGGCACTGGCGGCCACGCCCAGGACGCCGGTGGAAGCGAGGGCCACCGATGCGGCCGTGCTGAGCAGGGTTTTCTGCCAGAGTCGGCGTTGCTGGGTTGTTTTCATTGTGTGCTCCTTGGTTGTTGTTGTGCGCTTGCGGATACTGCTTGGGTTTCGGGGTTGTCGGGGGCCGGGGTGCCGTCCGGCACCTGCCCGACGGTTTCTCCACGTCGCTTTCGGATCAAAGCGGGCGAGGGTTTGAGGGATTCGGCGTCATACACCCGCCAGTGACCCAGCAGGACCTGCGCCGGCGGGAAGCGGTCGTCGGCAACGGGCGAGCCGATGGCCTGGGCCTGGACGATCTGGTGCGTGTCCGGGTCGATGTAGGAAACGAAGCCTTCCGGGTCCTTGGGCAGGGGGAGTGCCAGGCCCTCCAGGGCAGAAATCATGGCCCGGGTGTCGGTGACATCCCCGGTCCTGGTGATGGCCTCGGCGATATAGCGGATGCCGGCGTAGGCCCCCTGGGCCGAGTAGCTGGGGTAGCGACCGGAAAGGTTGCGGAAGCGGGATACGAATTGACGGTTGCGTTCGGTCTGCGGCCAGTTGACATGGTGCCGGGCCGACAGGATCAGCCCCCCGGGGGGGCGTGACCCCAGGGCCACCAGGGTCTCGTAGTCGCCGCCAGTGTCGAAGTTGGCCACCCGCATCCGCTCGAACAGGCGGGTGGTGCGGGCCTGTTCTATAAAGGCGGTAAAGTCGCCGCCCCACAGGCCCACCACCAGAATATCCGGCGGATTCTCCAGCAGCGACTGGATGTAGAGGGAATAGTCCGGCTCGTAAAGCCGTGGCCAGTAGGTAGCGGTCTGCTCGTAGCTGACACCGTTCTGGTCCAGGGCCTGCCGCAGGTCCCGCCATGCCACCCGGCCGTACTCGTAGTCGGGTCCGAGGAACGCGAGCCTGCGCCAGCCGGTCTCCTGCTGCAGTTCCCGCAGGTAGCGGGCGCCGGCGGCGTGGGAGGTCCAGGTATCGCTGGATACCCGGAAGTAGTAGTCGTGGCCTTCCTCCAGCGCGGCCCGGGACGAGGCGTGGTCGGTGCCCACCAGGATCACCTGCCTCTGACGCGCCAGCCGGCTGACCGCCATGCCGACGCCGGAGCTGACCATGCCGCAGAGAATGTCGGCGTTGTCCTGACGGAGAAAGTCCTCCGCCATGCGCACGGCAAAGGACGCCTTGGAGCGGGAGTCGTCCACGATCACTCGCAGTGCCGGAGCCTGCGGATCGGCCGCCAGTTCCTCCAGCGCCAGGCGGATGCCCACGATGCTGTCGCGGCCATAGCTGGCGGACCGGCCGGTCATGGGGTACATACAGGCGATGGTGGCGTCCGCCTGCTCCGCGGAAGCCCCCAGTTCCACCCGGCCCACCGGGGCATCGGGGGCCACCGCCAGCGTGACTGGCGTGGCCAGCAGGCACAGCCAGACGGCCATAACACCACGCCAACGGCGGCGGTCGCGGCCAAAACCGGCATTCTGGTACTGTGTCTGACGATGGCGGGTCAGGGCTCCCGGCACGTCGGCCTCCTGATCCGGATCTGTCCGGAGTCGGATGATTGTTATTGTTTGATCTGCGGGATCTGTAGCAAAACCGGGGCCAGGGGACGCAGGGACGCACCGACAGGCCCCGGCGTGGCGGATGAGGACAGCAACGAGCGGAAGCCGCTCATGATAAGAGGGAGGGGCGAGCGGAATCCGCTCGCAGGGTCAGACCATGCCCAGCCGTTGCAGGCGACGCTTGAACGCATGGCGGGACATGCCCAGGCGCTGCGCGGCCTTTCCCTTGTGGCCACCGGTCTGGTCCAGGGCCTGACGGATCATCTTCCGCTCGGTCTGCTGTAGCTGTGCCTCCAGGGAGCCCTGAGGGCTGCCGGGGGCCTGGCTGCTGCTCTGGAACTCGCCGGGAAGCTGGTCGGGACGGATGCGCTGGCCCGGGTGCAGAATGGTGAGGCGCTCCACCAGGTTGCGCAGTTCGCGCACATTTCCCGGCCAGCTGTAGGCCAGCAGCCGTTCCAGGGTTTCCGGCGGAATGGTGACCGGGCGACAGCCTTCCTCCCGGGCCTGGGCCTCGATAAACATATCCAGCAGTTGCTGCAGGTCCTCGCCCCGCTCCCGCAGCGGCGGAAGGGTGAGTTCGATGACGTTGAGGCGGAAGAAGAGATCCTCCCGGAAACGGCCCGCCCGCACTTCCTCCTCCAGGGAGCGGTTGGTGGCGGCCACCACCCGCACATCGGCGGTGTAGCTGGCGGTGGCCCCTACCGGCCGGTAGTCCCCGTTCTCCAGGAAATGGAGGAACTTTGCCTGCAGCGCCAGGGGCAGCTCGCCGATCTCGTCCAGGAACAACGTGCCGCCGTGGGCCAGGCTCACCAGGCCGGTGCGCTTCTGGTGGGCGCCGGTGTAGGCGCCTTTTTCGGCCCCGAACAGCTCGGCCTCAATCAGTTGCTCCGGCAGTGCGGCACAGTTGATCTCCACAAAGGCGCCTTGCGAGCGGGGGCTCTGCTGGTGAAGGGCCCGGGCCACCACCGCCTTGCCGGTGCCCGACTCCCCCAGCAACAGGACCCGGCCGGTACTGCTGGCGGCCACCCGCTGGACCGTCTGCCAGAGGGCCTGCATGGGCTCACTGGAGCCCACCAGCCCGGAGGCGTTGGCGCTGCGCTGACGATGGTAGGCCAGTTCCTCCTGCAGGCGGGTACGGTCGGTAATGGTGCGGATCAGGTGCAGCAGTTCATCCAGCGCGAAGGGCTTGGTGAGGTAATCGGTGGCCCCCGCCTTTACCGCCTGCACCGCAGAGCGGGTGTCACCGTGGGCGGAGATCATCACCACCGGCATTTCCGGATAAAGGCGGGTGGTTTCGGCCAGCACGTGCATGCCGCTGATGCCGGGCAGGCGCAGATCCAGCAGCATCAGGTCCGCGGGTTCGTCCGCCAGCAGGCTCAGCGCCTCCTCACCGGTGTGGGCACTGCGGGAGCGGAATCCGGCTTCGGTGAGGGCGAAGCTCATGGACCGGACAAAACTCTTCTCGTCGTCAACGATCAGGATCTGTGAGCGCATCATGGTGTGGTTCAGGTGATTGTTCTTGTTGATCTGTACCCCCAAGACTACCACTGTTTGCCGCCGGCAGGGTGACCGATACCGTGGTGCCTGCTCCCGGCACACTGTGGATATGCAGATCGCCGCCGTTGAGCTCGATAAGCTGGCGGGTGATGCTCAGGCCAAGGCCGGTGCCTTCGGCACGGGTGGTGAAGAAGGGCTCCGTGACCTGCTGCAGGGTCTGGGCATCCATGCCGCAGCCGGTATCCGTGATGTCGACGTTGACGCGGTCACCGTTGCGGAAGGCCCGTAGGTGCACGGCGTCGCCCCGGTCGCAGGCTTCGATGGCGTTGGCCAGCAGGTTGACCAGGCACTGGATCACCTGATCCGGGCTGGCATGCACCGCCAGGCGGGAGTCGCCGGTGGCGGTCACGGTCACCCCACGCTGCTCGGCGAGCCCGGAGGTCAGCACAGTGGCATGGCGGAAGACCCGGCGGATTTCCACATCCCGCGGTTCGCCCGCCACCGGCCTGCCATAGTCCAGCAGGTCCCCGACCACCCGGTTCAGTCGCTCGATTTCCTCTTCCACGGAAATCAGCAGCTCCCGCCGCTGTTCGTCGGGCTCGCCTCGCTCCAGGGCCTGTACCGTAAGCTTGATGGTGGCCAGCGGGTTGCGCACCTCATGGGCCACGCCGGTGGCGAACTCCCCCAGCACCGCCATCTTCTCCGCCTGAACGGTGCGGCGGATCATATCCTGAAGGCGATCGGCCATGGCATTGAAGGCGTGGGCCAGCACGTCGATCTCGTCCTTGTCGTTCTTCGGCGCCTGCAACCGGAAGTTCAGGTCGCCGCTGGCCAGGGAGCCGGCACCCTGTACCAGCCGGGTCACCCGCCGGCGCAGGCTTCGGGCCAGGGCCCAGAACAGCGCCACCGTGCCCAGGGCCATGACGCCCGCCAGGGCATAGAGGCCCAGCTGGGCGCTGCGCAGGGGGCTGAGAATGTCCCCGGCCGCCACCTGATAGTCGATGCGCCAGCCCGGCAGCACCTCCGGCCCGGTGCGCAGGTCGTTCGGCACGATCTCCCGCCGGTTGCCGGTGGGTTCCAGCAAGTCGCCGGCGGGGGTGCGCAGATAGGGGCGCAGCACCCCGGCCAGGTTTTCGGTGCGCATCAGCTCGGTCAGGGACGCCAGGCGAACATGCAGGGCGATGGAACCGGTGACCTCCTGTTCGCCCGTCTCCCTCAGTGGCTGGCGTATCAGCAGCCAGCCCGGGGCGGTGCCGCTGCCGTTGCTCGGGCCGATAATCTCGCTGTTGGCCAGTTTCACCAGCGGCAGGCCTTCGGTGTCCCAGCCTTTACGGCTCCAGTAGGGCTGTCCGGAGGCGGCCTGGCCGGGCACGACTTCGGTCAGCTCGTGCTTTTCATTGAAGAACAGGATGCCGTACAGGTCGGGCGAGTCTGCCTCCACCCGCACCAGTTCCCGCACGCCTTCCGGTACCGCCTCGCTGAACAGCAGGTACAGGGGCATGGAAGGGTGGGTGGACAGGGTCTCCAGCTGGTAGATGCGGTTTTCGATGAAGTTGGTCAGCCGGTTGGCGGTGCCCGCCACCTGGGCCTCCAGCCGCTCACCCGCCAGGCGCTCGGTCACTGAGTCCGCCACGGCGGTGTACAAACTGCTGAGAATGGCAACGGACCCGACAATCAGGGTCAGGGAGAGCAGCGAGTAACGGCCCACCAGGCTGAAGCGGGGTTTCATGATGGCGCCCTGTGCAGAATCAGGCCCGCCCGGGGGCCCGGCAGCGGTCGCAGGAATATTGGCATTATTGTTGATATTGTCAGCTAACTATACGTTTTATAACGACTCACCCGGTTAGTGTATGATGGGGCCGCTCGAGTTGATGATAGCTCACTCTGCCCGGAATGTGATCGCCCATGCCCCAAGCTCCCCAGTCACCTGCCCTGCGCCTGCGGTCTCTGCTGGCGTATATCGCCCTGTTGTGCGGGGTGCTGTCGTTCCTGCCCGGTGCCATGGCACTCGGTGCGGTCTGCGTGGTTGTGGCGGTGCTGCTGGCCTGGCGGGAACTGCGGCTGGTGGCGCGGATGCTGTTCAGTCTGGTCATTGCAGGTGCTCTGGTGGCCGCTGTCGTAGAGCCCGCAGCCCTGCTGTCAGCGAGCGCAAATATGACCCGGCTGTCGGCGCTGATTCTCACCGTCATGCTGTTGTCGTCGGTGCTGGGTAACTCGCCGGACCTCTTGCGGATCTCCCGCAGCCTGTTCAGCGGCCGGCCCCTGGCCCGGTACTACAGCCTGGCCTTTGGCACCGGGCTGCTGTCGGTGCCGCTCAACTTCGGCTCCGTGGGGGTGGTCGGCTCGCTGATTGGTCACAGGGTTCGTAACCGGGGAGATTCGGCCATGACCCGCAACGCGGTGCGGGCTGTGTTGCGGGGCTTTGCGGTGTCACCGATCTGCTCGCCGCTGTCCATTTCCGTGGTCATGACCGTGACTTTTCTGCCGGGGCTGCGAAGCTGGGAACTGATCGCCCTGAGTCTGCCGGTGGGCATCCTGATTCTGCTGGGGGGCGCCTGGCAGCGGGAGCCGGAGCCGGTGGTGGTGCCAGAGGCCGAGGAAAGCCCGGTCGGCCTGGCACCCTGGCTCCGGTTTGCCGGCATTATTACGCTGATCTGTGTGGGGGTGTTTGCCCTCAGCGGGCTGGCAGGACTGAGCTATTCGAAATCCGTCACCCTGAGCTGCTTTACCGCTGTGGTGGTGGGCTTTGCGGTGCGCGGGGCGCGAACCCGCACCCTGGAGCTGCCCACCATGGCGCCGGTAAGCAACGAACTGATCATTGTGGGCGGCTCTGCCTTTATCGGCGCACTGATCAGTCTGCTGGCACTGAACCTGATGGGCGACGAATTCGTTTTCCCCGGCTGGGCCTATCCGGTGCTGGCATTGCTGGTGCCCTGGGTGTTTTACGTGGGCGGTACCGGCGGCTTCAACCCCATTATCATCGGTACGCTGGTGGGCGGGGTGCTGGGCCCGTTATGGCCGGTTGAGGCAACTCTGGGGCTGGGTATTGCCATGGTCAGTGGCTGGGGGATTACCGCAGCGGGCTCCCCCTATGCCGCCAACTCCCTGCTGATGGAGCGGCTGACCGGTTACCCGGCGCGGCAGATCGGGCTCTACTGGAATTTCAGGCTTTCGATGGTGCTGCTGGTGCTGACGGGTGCTCTGGCGGCGGGGCTGACACTGGCGATGGCGGGCTGACAGGCATTGGGCAGGCGCCAATCCTCCGCTGTGGTTGCAAATCCCTATGGCTATTTCCCCGGGGCTCTGTTACCTTGCCTGCATCCTGCCTCTAAGGACCCGCATTTCCCGGCTTACGCCAGCTTGCGAATACTTCATACGACCCGCCAGAGGACGTCCTCCCGATACCGGTGAGCGACTGTAGTCGTCTTATTTCCATGCATTGTCATGGCACCTGCCCGCGTTGAGTCCCGGAAATCCCGGCATTCGTGGAGGCAGAACAATCAAGAGTTGATCCAATATGAGTTTTTCTTCCCTCGGCCTTACCGAGCAACTGGTCCGTGCAACTGCCGACCAGGGTTATGATACCCCTTCGCCCATCCAGGCCCAGGCCATTCCCGCCGTACTGTCCGGCAAGGATGTGATGGCGGCCGCCCAGACCGGCACCGGCAAGACCGCCGGCTTCACCCTGCCGCTGCTGCAGCGGCTGAGCGAGAAGCCCCGCGACGGCAAGGGCCCCCGCGCCCTGATCCTGACGCCCACCCGGGAGCTGGCGGCGCAGGTACACGACAGCGTGAACCTGTACAGCAAATACGTGCCCACCCGGGCGGCTGTGGTCTTCGGCGGCGTCAAGATCAATCCACAGATGATGAAACTGCGCAAGGGTGTGGACGTACTGGTGGCCACACCGGGCCGGCTGATGGACCTGTATCAGCAGAACGCGGTGCGCTTCAACGAAGTGGAGATTCTGGTGCTGGACGAAGCCGACCGCATGCTGGACATGGGCTTTATCCGCGACATCCGCAAGATCCTCGCGCTGCTGCCCGCCAGGCGGCAGAACCTGCTGTTCTCGGCTACCTTCTCCAACGAGATCCGCACCCTGGCCCAGGGCCTGCTGGACAATCCGGTGCAGGTGGAAGTGGCGGCCCGCAACACCACGGCCGAGAAGGTGAAGCAGTCGGTCTATCCGGTGGATCAGAGCCAGAAAAGCGCGCTGCTGAGCAAGCTGGTTCGCGACAACAACTGGGAACAGGTGCTGGTCTTTACCCGTACCAAGCACGGCGCCAACCGCCTCACCAAGAAGCTGGAAGGCGACGGCATTACCGCAGCGGCCATCCACGGTAACAAGTCCCAGGGCGCCCGTACCCGGGCCCTGGCGGAATTCAAGCAGGGCGACATCCGCGTCCTGGTGGCCACCGATATCGCCGCCCGCGGCCTGGACATCAAGCAGTTGCCCCAGGTGGTCAACTTCGAGCTCCCCAATGTGCCGGAGGATTACGTTCACCGCATCGGTCGTACCGGCCGTGCCGGTGAGAGTGGCCATGCCCTGTCGCTGGTGAGTGCCGACGAGGGCAAGCTGCTGGCGGGTATCGAGAAGCTGATCAAGAAGCAGTTGCCGCGTCAGGAAGTGGAAGGCTTCGAGCCCCGGAACAACCTGCCGCTCACGCCCAAGGCCAAGGCCGACCCGAGTCGCGCCCGCTCCCGCAGTGGCGGCGGTGGCGGTCAGGCCCGCAGCGGCAATGGCCGCTCCGGGGGGCAGCGCCAGCAGGCGGCCCCGGGCGGAAACGGCCGTGGACGCGGTCGTGGCGAGGGCCGTTCCGGCCAGCGTCAGTCTGCCTGATGTAACCTGAATACCTGTCAGAAGTCATGACGCAGGGGCGGCCGGAAGGTCGCCCCTTTTTCGTATCGGGCAAGTGACCCCGGGGTACTCGGGACCGGGTGGCATCCGGGCACAAAAAAGCGGGGTCACCGTTGCCGGGCCCCGCAAGGGAGAACGCGACCGGCACCACCCCTTCGAGGGTGCCGGGCACGGTCGTCGCACTCTGCAAATCAGAAGCTGTAGGTAAAGCCGACCATGTAAACCATTGGGTCTATTTCGACGTCGACCTTCGCGGTGCCGAGCCTGGTGCCGTTGACATCGTAGGCGTTGATATCAGCGGTGGTGTCGATATCGGCGTACCAGACCCCGACATTGATGCCAAAACGGTCGTCCAGCTTGATGTCCACACCGATTTCGGCGGCGATACCGACGCTGTCGTCCAGGTCCATATCGGTGGAACTGACTGCGCCGCCAGCGCCGCCAGTCACATAATTGTCGACGGCGCCGGTGAGGGTGTCACTGGTCTTTTCCTCGAAGAAAATGGTGTAGTTTACGCCCACGCCCACATAGGGCTGGATCCTGTGGCTGCTGTGCAGCGGGTAGTATTGCAACGTCAGGGTCGGGGGCAGGTGCTTGGTGCTGCCCAGATCCGCAGCCCTGGGCAGGCTGCCTGACCCGTACAGATTGTGCTGGAACGGCGTGGCAGCCAGCAGGCTGAGGCCGAAGGAGTCCGTCATCATCCAGGTGCCGGACAGGCCCAGCTGGGTGTCAGAATCCACGCCCACTTCCCAGCCTTCATCGGCAAGGCCGGTTCCGGCCAGACCAACGTGGTCACTGGACTCGTTCGGATCCACGGTGACCGCGCCGGTACGAACAATGAAATCGCCAGCCTGATACGCCTGTGCGGAACCTGCTGCAAGCAGGCCTACGGCCAGGACACCCAGAGAGAATTTACGGGACATAGAAATGACTCCTCGACCAAAAGTTGTTGACGGGTCAAGGCTACACCGGTGGTGATAAGGGAAATTGATCTAACGCAAGGCTTTCCCCCTGTGCCGGGGAATGACGCCAGAAGATTGATTTAACTCAAAATGTCCGGAAGTGAAGGATTGAGCGGCTGAAATAAAGGGGCGCTCAGGCCTGCTTCTTGTCGTCCTGCGGGTCTTCGGAGACGAACACATCACGCACCGACAGGGGGTTGCCTTCGGCATCCTGAACCTCCACCGGGCGGATGGGCCGGCCGGTTCTGCGGTCCCGCAGGTCCAGCGGGGGCTGGTCCGGGCAGGGATTGTATTTGTCGCCCCACTGGCGCAGGGCAATGACCACCGGGAAGAGGTCCCGGCCCTTGTCCGTCAGTCGGTATTCATGACGGGGGCCGTGTTCGCCCACATCCACCTTGCGCAGCACGTCGTTGTCCACCAGGCGGCAGAGGCGGTCCACCAGGATATTGCGGGCAATGCCCAGCTCCTGCTGGAAGTCCACGAACCGGCGGGTGCCGTACATGGCCTGCAGCACGATCAGCAGTGACCACCAGTCGCCCACCTCGTTGAGCGCCCGTGCTACTGAACAGCTGGAATCATCAAAACGTTTTCTGGCCATGGTCGAAGTGTACCCAATGAGGTTGCAAACGAAAACCGCATCCAATAAGGTTGCGTAACGAGACCAGATTGCGGGCCCGGCCCGACATCCGAAAACAGGAGTAAGTCCCCTCATGTCCATGAACCTCGGACCGCTGTTTGAACCCTTTGAAGTCAAGTCCCTGAAGCTCGCCAACCGCGTTGCCATGGCCCCCATGACCCGGAATTTCTGCCCGGGCAATGTGCCCAATGACGATGTGGTGGCCTACTACAAGCGCCGCGCCGAAGGCGGGGTTGGCCTGCTGATCACCGAGGGTACCACCGTCAACCATCCGGCGGCCAACGGCTACGAGAACGTGCCCTTCTTCCATGGCGAGAAGGCCCTGGCCGGCTGGAAAAAGGTGGTGGATGCCGTCCACGAGGCCGGCGGCAGGATCTTCCCGCAGCTCTGGCACGTGGGGGCGGTGCGCAAGGAAGGCATGGAACCGGACCCGAGTGTACCGGGCTACGGCCCCTCCGGGATGAACCGGCCGGGCAAGGTGGTCTGCCATGTGATGACGAAGGATGACATCCGCGATGTGGTCAACGCCTTCGCCCAGGCCGCAGCCGACGCCAGGGCCATCGGTTGCGACGGGGTTGAGGTCCACGGCGCCCATGGCTACCTGATCGATCAGTTCTTCTGGGAGGGCACCAATCAGCGGGACGACGAATACGGCGGCAGCATGGCCAACCGCCAGCGCTTCGCCATCGAGATCATCAAGGCCATCCGCGAGAAGGTGGGCCCCGACTTCCCGGTGATGCTGCGTTTCTCCCAGTGGAAGATGCAGGATTACGACGCCAGGCTGTGCCAGACCCCGGAAGAACTGGAAGCCTTCCTCAAGCCCCTGGCGGACGCCGGCGTGGACATTTTTCATGCGTCCACCCGCCGTTTCTGGGAGCCGGAGTTCGAAGGCTCCAGCCTCAATCTGGCGGGCTGGGTGAAAAAGCTCACCGGGTTGCCCACCATGTCAGTGGGCAGTGTCGGCCTGACCGAAGACTTCATTAGCGGGACCTTTGCCAGCAAGCAGGAAGCGGTCCAGCAGGCAGGCATCGACGATCTGGTGGAGCGCATGAACAATGGTGAGTTTGACCTGATCGCTGTTGGTCGTGCCCTGCTTCAGGACCCGGAATGGCTGATCAAGGTGAAGGAAGGCCGCAGTGATGAGGTGGAGCCATTCCGCAAAGCGTCCCTGGGCGAGCTTTACTGACCGGTTTGCCGCTGCCGGACCTGGTTCCGGTAGCGACACTGTTCTCAGCTAACCGGTCTGTTCCCGGTGTTCTGCTACCTCCGTTGAGCCCGCTGGTGCCCGCGCTCTTCCGTCATGCATCCGAGCCAGGTTCGAGCGGCTCAGGTGGACTTCCAGGCTCCGAATGAGCCCATGAAAACGTCCACCCGGTCAAAACCAGAACGTGCCAGCACTGATGCGGCAATCGTTGCTCGTTCGCCGCTGGCACACATCACCGTGTAGTGACGGTTCCGGTCGAGGCGATCAAGCTGCTGAGCCAGTTCGCCCACATAAATGTGTACCGAACCCTCAATCGCGTCCTGCTCACGTTCCGTTATGCTCCGCACGTCCAGAAGTTGCCAGTTTTCCACTGGCTGCTGACACCGCCTGTGGATCTCGTCAACGGAAACGGTGGGCAACGTGTGAAAGGGCAGACCCATGGCTGACCACTCGGGCAACTCGGCGCTCAGGAAGCCCTGCAGGTTGTCCAGACCCATACGGGTCAGATGTATCGCCGCTTCCTGAGCCTGGCCGGGACTGTCCGCGACCAGGGCAACGGGCTGGCCAGGTTGGATGTACCAGCCCGCGAAACCGGGAATCGTGGGCGCTGGTATCGCCAGACTTCCGGGTACATGAGCACCCAGGAAGGCGCTTACAGTCCGGACATCCAGCACGACAGTCTCATCCTCCAGATTGCGGAACTCATCCGCAGACAGGGGCGCTGGGGTCGTTACCCTGGGTACAGGGGTTGCGCCCGTCAGGTTCAGCTTCTCCATCAGCCGGAAGTAAGGCGGCTGGTAATGATGCTCAGCCAGCTTTTCACGAATGAACTGCTCCCGGGATTCGATTCTGAGCTTGTCATTGTACTTGCGCTCGTAGCCCAGAGAGGAAAACTCCCGGTCCGCCATATTGTCGCCGCATACCGAGCCGGCGCCATGGGCAGGGTAGAGCAATGTCTGGTCGCCCAGTGCCAGAATCTTTTGAAGGCTGTCGTAGAGCAGCCCGGCCACTTCCTCGGCCCGCTCGGGGTAAAAGTCGGTCCGCCCGACGTCGCCGATAAAGAGCGCATCGCCAGTAAAGATGCCTATCGCGTCGTCACCGAACTCCGTATCGAACAGGGCGAATGAAAGGCTGTCGTCGGTATGGCCTGGTGTTTCCAGCACCCGCAGTCTGAGATTGCCGAACTCGAAGATTTCCCCTTCCCGGGTTGTTTCTGCGTAGCGGATCTGGCCCGCGGCA
>JBMCIH010000014.1:0-12772 GCA_048617055.1 Marinobacter sp.
GACCCACGGGGATCTGGTCATTACCCAGGATATCCCGCTGGCGGCAGAAGCCATCGAACAGGGGGCGGACGTTTTCAACCCCCGGGGTCAGGCTTTCACCCGGGAAAACATACGCCAGCGCCTGGCCATGCGAAACTTCATGGAGGAAATGCGCAGCGCCGGTCAGGTTACCGGCGGCCCGGCCGCATTCAGTCAGCAGGACCGTAAGGAGTTTGCCGACCAGCTGGATCGCTGGCTGCAGCGGCATCATCGCAGATAAGGCTACCAGAGGCGTGGGAAAGGCCAGGGGCGGGAGATGGGAGCCATGGCCTGAATGTGCCCGCAGGACGGGCACGATAGCCAGGCCATGAGGGCGGGTGGATCAGCTGTTCTCGATGCGGAAACCGACCACAAGACTGACCTGATAATGGCCAACCTTGCTGTTCTCAATGTGACCGCGAGTCTCCTTCACCTCGAACCACTCCATATTGCGAATGGTTTTGGCGCATTCGGCAAGCGCATTGTCGATGGCCTCTTCAATGCTGGTTCTTGAGGAGCCTACCACCTCGGTCTTCTTATACACGTGATGATCTGACATGGAATCTACCTCCTGTCGGTTTCCTCGGTAAGGGCGTCACCGCTGTGACACCTGAAGTATGGCACATACCTGCAAGGTGCGGCCGGCAGCGCCTGTGTTCAAGAGCTGGTAGCCATTACGAGCACTTAACCGCCAGTGGATCACGTCGGTTCGCCACCGTGCCGGAGTCTGGCCAGGCCGGATGCGACCTGTTCAGGATCCTGCGCCAACCAGCACAACCACCAGTGCCAGCCCCAGAATAAACAGCCCGGCGCCGGCTGCGAGCTTGAGGCCTTCTTTCAGTTCCTGTTCGAACATGGCTTGCGTCCCTGTTTCAGCGCACATGAGTGCATGGAGAGTTGCAGCATGAGGCATGGTTGCTCATCACCCGATACTAATGTTATTGATTCTTATTTTCAATAATGAAGCAGGCCCCGGCTGGCCTCGCAGCAATCCTCAGGGCCTACTTGATGAAAAAACAGTAATCCCGACAACAGGGCTGAAGCTGAAGCGCTTGATATGCTCAATGAATAATCATCCAAAGCAACCCGGGAGGCTGACATGCCCGCACCCAAGCTGATGGCCGCTTCACTCCTGCTGGCGGGCCTGCCACTGGCCGTCGCAGCCGCAGACCGCTATTCCTCGGAACAGGCAGACTTCAAGGTCGAAACCGTTGTCTCCGGCCTTGAGCACCCCTGGGCCCTTGCCTTTCTGCCGGACGGTGACCAGCTGGTGACCGAACGCGCCGGGCGGTTGCGGGTCATCGAGGACGGCGAGCTGCGTGAGCAGCCGGTGGACGGCGTGCCCGAGGTGGCCGCGCAAGGCCAGGGCGGCCTGCTGGATGTGCTCCTGCACCCGGACTTTGAAAACAACCGGCTGCTGTTCATCAGCTATGCCCACCGCAACGACCAGGGGATGACCACCCGCATCGCCCGCGCCGAATACCGGGACCATAGCCTGGAGAAACTGGAAGTGATTTTCGAGGCTGAGCCCCGCTCAGGCGCCACACGGCACTTCGCCGGCCCCATGGTGATCCCTGACGACGGCCACCTGTACCTGACCGTGGGCGACCGGGGTGAGATGGACCGGGCCCAGGACTTCGGTGACGACGCCGGTGCGGTGCACCGGATCACCATTGCGGGCGAGACACCGGACAACAATCCGTTCAGGAACCGGGAAAGCGCCAGAGCAACCCTGTTCACCAAGGGCAACCGGAATATCCAGGGCATGACCCTGCACCCGGAAACCGGAGAGATCTGGAGCCACGAGCACGGTCCGCGGGGAGGGGACGAAATCAACGTCATCGAGGCCGGCACCAACTACGGCTGGCCGGAGATCACCTATGGCATTGACTACGACGGTACCGAGATCACCGACAGGACCGAGAAGGAGGGCATGGCCCAGCCCCTGCACTACTGGGACCCGTCCATTGCGCCTTCGGGCATGGCCTTCTATACCGGAGAGGACTTTCCCCAATGGCAGGGCGACCTGTTCGTGGGCGCCCTCAAGATGGAAAAACTGGTCCGCCTGGAGCTGGACGGGCGAGAGGTCACTGAAGAAGAGGATCTGCTGACCGGTCTGGGTGAGCGTATCAGGGCGGTCGAGATGGGCCCTGACGGAGACCTGTGGCTGCTGACCGACTCATCCGACGGGGAAGTCTTGCGGATCCGTCCGGCGGACGACTGACAGACAGAGACTAGTGGGGATCGTTGGTGCGCTCGGTTTTCTCGAACTGTGGCAGGTCGTCGGTGATGGCGAACCAGTCCGCTTTGGAGCCGGTAAACACATGGGCCGCAGGCCCCTTGCCCAGAAGCTCGTTGATGGCGCCCACACGCAACCGGAGAATGCCGGGGATGGCATCCACCCGGCTGTAGAGCTGGCTGCCGCAACGCTTACAGAAGGCCCGGTACTTGCCGGGCCGGGATTCGAACTCGGTGATACATTCCTCACCGCCGGTAAAGCGGAAGTGCACGCGCTGCACCGGCGCACTGGCGGAGAAGGCACTGCCATGGGCCCGCCGGCACTGGCTGCAGTGACAGAGCGCAATCGGCCCCAGAGGACCCTGGTATTCAAAACGGATCTCGCCGCACAGGCAGTGCCCTGTCAGCATTGGTTGCGCCCTCCTGATTTTGGCCTGTTTAAACAACACTTGAGCAACACATTCTAACAGCCCCGTCCCGGCAGGGCAGCCGCCCGCTCGTCCGGTTTTCCGCCGACCGGTAACGCCGGGAAACACCCGCCACACATTTTGCAACAACCGTTCACAAAACCGCTTTATTTCCGGCACACTGCTGTCATTTTTTAACGTTATGTATCGGCTGAAAGCATAGTCGCCGTGCAGAAATTGAGCTATTGTAAGGCTCAGTACAAACACAGCGGATACTCGTGGAATGCGGCCCGACAAACCAAAAAGAACCAGACTGACCAGCATGCCTCGAGTCCTCGGGACCAGCCTGATTGCCACCATGCTGTTTGCGGGTGCAGCAGTGGCGGCACCTTCCGACGGCCTGGACAAGCGTGTGTGGGGCGCCGAAATACGCGCCTTTGCCGAAAAATCCCTGGACAACCACGACGGCCTGAGCGTCGCGGCCATTCCCATGGATGGCCCCGGCATCGATCAGTACGTCAACGCCGATGCGGTCATGAGCCCCGGCTCCATCATGAAGGTGCTGACCACCTACGCCGCCCTGGAAATCCTCGGCCCCAATCATCGCTGGACCACCAGCTTCCTGACCGACGGCCGCTTTGAGGGCGATACCCTCAAGGGGGATCTGTATGTCCGTTTCGGCGGCGATCCGAAGCTGACCATCGAGCGCCTGTGGACTGTACTCCACGAAATCCGCTCGCTGGGGGTGAACACCATTGACGGCGATATCGTGCTGGACGGGCGCGTGTTCCTGCTGCCGGATGGCCTGCCCCGGTTTCACGACAACGGCAACAATCCCCACCGCCCCTTCCTGGTGGAACCGTCGCCGGTACTGCTGAACATGAACCTGCTGCACCTGCAGGCTAGCGCCGACGAGCGTGGCACCCGGGCCTGGGCCACACCGGCGCTGGAATCGGTCACCATCGACAACCGCATTACCTCAGCGGCAGAGGGCCCCTGCCCCGGCAAGGGCCAGATTGACTGGTCTCCGGTGTTTGACGGACAGGGCAAGGTGACCGTGCGGGTGGAAGGCAGGTTACCGGAAGGCTGCCGGGTCGGCACCTACCTGTCACTGCTGCCCCATGACCAGTACAGCGGAGAAATCCTTCAGTCGCTCTGGCAGGCACTCGGTGGCGAGATCACCGGGAGCTGGCGCCCGGGGGAGACCCCCGACGACAGCCGGGTTGTGGCCAGCACCAACTCACCGGACCTGGTCACCATGATTCGGGACATCAACAAGTGGAGCAGCAATGTCATGGCCCGGCAACTGCTGCTCACCATTGGCGCCAACAACCGCCATATGGCCGACAACGACGATCGCGTGTCCGGTATCCGGGCGATCTATGACTGGCTGGAGGACAAGGGCATCGATACCCGGGGCATGGTGATCGACAACGGCAGCGGCCTCTCCCGCCACGCCCGCATGAGCGCGAGGCAGATGTCCGAGGTTCTGGCCCACGCCTGGTCCAGCCCCTACAGCGCCGACCTGATCACTTCCATGCCGCTGACAGCGATGGACGGCACCATGAGCGGCCGGCTGCGCAACCTTGGCATGGAAGGCGTGGGCCGCATCAAGACCGGCCTGCTGCAGGACGTGCGCTCTGTGGCCGGGTTTACCCGGGACGACAACAATACCACCTGGGCTATAGTGGGCATCGTCAACCATTCCCCGGCCTGGAACGGCCAGGCCCTGCTGGACCGGGTGCTCTACTCCCTGCACCGGAATCCGCCGACCGGAACCGCGCTGTCACAGGCGAAGACCCAGTAGTCAGTAAGACTTAGGCTTTGGCTGCGTAAAGAGGCCGGCCTTGGGGCAGGCGAGGGAGTGCGGGTAGGTCTTTCGCCGCCCCTCCAACGCGGCGGAAGAAGCCCCCATACCCCGCCGCCAGACTCCACAGTACAATACCCGAGCACAAACGATCACAAAAAAGCCCCGGCCTGAAACACCAGCCGGGGCTTTTCCATAAACAGCAACGGTTCACACAGTCAGATAACCACCATCCACATTCACACAGGTACCGGTGGTATAGCTGGACGCGTCAGAAACCAGATACAGAACCGTACCGGCCATCTCGTCCGGATCGGCCATGCGATGCATGGGAATGTGCTCCAGGGCCCGGTCACGGATACTGTCGTTGCTGGTCAGGGCACTGGCGAACTTCGTATCCGTCAGCCCCGGCAGCAGTGCGTTTACCCGGATGTTGTCCGGCCCCAGCTCACGGGCATAGGCCCGGGTCATGGCAATCACCGCCGACTTGGTGATGGAGTAGATGCCCTGCATGAATCCCGGGGTGATGCCGTTGACCGAGGCCACGTTGACGATCGCCCCCGGCTGGCCCTTTTCCTTCATCAGTCGGGCCGCCTCGGCACACATGAAGAAATAGCCGCGGATGTTGACGTCCACGGTCTTCTGGAAAGCGCCCGGATCCGTGTCCTCGATGCGGCCGAAATAGGGATTGGTGGCGGCATTGTTCACCAGGATATCCAGCCTGCCGTGCTGCTCCCGGATGTGCTTCCAGACGGACTCGATCTGGTCCATCTCACCGATGTGGCAGGCCACCGCCTCGGCGCTGCCACCATTGTCGCGAATACTGCCCGCCACCGCCTCACAGCCGTCAATCTTGCGGCTGCTGACAATCACATGGGCGCCATTGTCAGCCAGCAGCCGGGCGACGCTCTCGCCGATACCCCGGCTGGCCCCCGTGACCAGGGCCACCTTGCCATTGAGATCAAACAGGTTCTTCTTGCTCATTGCACGCTCCTTTGTCCGATTGAGGAACCCGGTCAGCGGAAGGTCACCAGCTCCGGGTCTTCCGCCTCCAGGTGACTGTAGTTGTTGAATACCGCCAGACTGCGACGACGCCCGGAGTACAACACCCGGGTCACACTGGTGTTGGCGATCACTTCGTTCAGGCCCAGTGCCTTTTGGTCGCTGATCTCCAGCAGACTCTGCACGATCACGGCGATGGGGCCGCCGGAGGTGGACACGAACACATTGCCACCGCCGGCCCACTCGACCAGATCATCCAGTGCCTGACCCACCCGGGCCTTGAACAGGGGCCAGGTTTCCGGGTACTCATCGTCGAACTCACCACTCACCCAGCGCTCCACCGCCTTGACGAACGTCTGCTGAAAGCTTCTTGCAGGATGTCCGGTAGCCGCCAGGTCCGCCTGCATGCGCTCCCGGTCCGCCCATTCCGGGCGGAACCGGTGCACCACCGAGGCGTGGTCAAATTCATTGAAACCGGTGGCCACCTGCATGTCCGGGAAAGGTGTGCCGAAACCACTGGCCATGGCCTCCACGGTCTCCCGGTGACGCTGCATGTCACCGCCGATGACCACATCCGGGGTCACCTTGCCGGCCAGCCAGCGGCCCAGCACCCGGGCCTGCTCCCAGCCGGTAGCGGACAGCTGGTCGTAGTTATCATCACCAAAGCTGGCCTGGCCATGCCGGATCAGGTAGATGCTGGCCATAATTCAGCCCCCGGCCATGCGCTTGATCCAGCGCCGGCTCTGCTGGTGCATGAGATAGTCGAAAGCCCAGGGCGCATGGCGCTTGAGGATCCACAGGCGTTTCTCCCGCTGGTGGGGCAACACCCAGAAGTCCCCCTGACTGACGGCCCGGGCAATGTCCTGCGCCACATCCTCGGCGGTGACCGGAGAACGCTTCATCAGGCCAGTGATATTCTTCTGGATATCCGGCAGGTCCGAGCGCATGCCGCTGGTCAGGTTGGTCGGAAAGAACGAGGGGCACACACAGCAGATGCGGATGCCCGCATCCCGCAACTCCTGGCTCAGGGTTTCAGAGAGGGCAATCACCCCGGCCTTGGACACATTGTAACTGCCCATCATCGGTGCCAGCATAAGGCCGGCCATGGACGCCACGTTGACGAAGGTGCCACTGCCCTGGCGCTTGAACAGCGGGGTGAAGATCTTGCAGCCACGCACCACCCCCAGCAGGTTGATATCCAGGATCCATTCCCAGTCAGCGATGGTGGAGTCCTCGATAGAGCCCGCACTGGCAACGCCGGCGTTGTTGACCACAATGTCCACCCCATCCCAGCGCTGTTCCAGTTCAGAACGCACCCGCTCCAGGTCCGTCAGCCGGCGCACGTCACAGGGCAGGAACAGGCCCTCGCCGCCAGCGGCGTTGAGCTCATCCTCCGCCACCATCCCCGCTTCCGGGTTGACATCGCCAATGCAGACCTTTGCCCCCTGCCGGGCATAGTGCAGTGCCAGTGCCCGGCCAAGACCGCTGGCACCGCCGGTTATAAACACTCTCTGGGACATGGGTTTCAACCTGTATTTCAGAACGGGCCAGTCTAGGGGCCTGTTAACTATCAAGCGACTGAATTATTCTAATCGCTCACCATAACCTTGATTTATCAGAAAACGGTACAGAGAACCCTCTCCATGGCCTCAAACCGGCTAGATCTTAACCTGCTTCACGTATTCGACACCATCTATCGGGAAGGCAGCCTGACCCGGGCCGCCCGTGCCCTGAACCTGACGCAGCCGGCTGTCAGCCACTCTCTGGCACGGCTACGGGAGCATTTTGACGACCCGCTGTTTTCCCGCCAGGGCAACCGTATGGTGCCCACCCCCCTGGCCCGGCGATTTGTGGAGTCCATGCGCCCCGGTCTGAACCAGATCAACAGTGCCGTCAACCAGTTCCACGCCTTCGATCCGGCCAGTCATCGCAAGACCTATGCCCTGGCACTGAGAGACATACTGGAGTCCACTTTTCTGCCCCAGCTGGTGATCCGCCTGAATGCCTATCCGGACATCGAAATCAACAGCCAGCGCGTTGCCCGCCGCGATATGGAAAGCCTTCTGGCCGCGGGGCGGCTGGACTTTGCAGTGGATGTGCTGCTGCCCATCAGTGACCAGACGGCCCACGAGCAGCTGCGCAAGGACCGGCGCGTGGTGATCGCCCGCAAAGACCACCCGCTGGCAGGCCAGGAACTGACCATGGACCGTTACGTGTCAGCGCAGCACATTCTGGTGTCGTCACGCAACGAAGGCCCCGGCATCGAGGATTTCGAGCTGTCCCGGATGGGGCTGCAACGAAAGATCCGGCTGCGGTGTCAGCACTACTATGCGGCCTGCCAGGTAGTGGAGGCCTCGGATCTGCTGCTGACCATGCCGGAAGGCTATGCCCGCCAGATTGCCGCCCGCTCCGACACCTGCATCCTGAGTCCGCCCGAGGGACTGCCTGACGTGGATATCCACCTGTACTGGCACCGGGCCTATGAGAAGGAACCCGCCCTGCTGTGGCTCAGGCAACAGTTCCATGCGGTGGCATCCGGGAAGGATCACGACCGGTAGCATGGCACCGGTCAGAACACTCCCACCACCCAGAGAAAGCCGGCAAACCCCGCCGCCGTCAGCCCCAGGGCGACAACCACAATACCCAGCCCCCACCAGACCGCCGCGCCGTCGGATACGCCGACATCCTGGCCTCTGACGGTACGATAGAAGGCCCAGGGGCCCAACAGGAAGGCACCGGCCACTGCCAGCGCCAGCCCCAGGCACACGCCGGTGAAGGTCCAGGTGGCCAGTACCGTGGCCCGGTCGTTGAGCTGGTCCGTTACCTGGTGGTTCTGCAGGAACTTCCGGCAGAACCACCAGATCAGGCCGTAAAGCACGATAACAAAAACGATACCACCGACCAGGGTTACCAGACGATTGACCACAATTGACCTCGTATTATCGATCGGTTTCCGTTATCCGATTCGGGGGGAATCGGGGTTCTGGCAGGGCCTCGAAGCCCGGCCTGGCGAACAGGTAACCCTGGAACAGGCGGATACCCCGGGCCTTCAGCCAGGCATATTCTTCCACGGTTTCCACCCCCTCGGCCACAATGCGTCCCCCGAGCTGGGTCATCATGGTAACAATACCGTTCACCACGGCCTGCTTGTTGGGTTCACGGTCAATGTCCCGGATCAGGCCCATATCCAGTTTCAGCAGATCCGGCGGGCTTGCCGTCATCAGGTTATAGCGGGAGAACCCGGCCCCGAAGTCGTCAATGGCCGTACTGAACCCCATGCCCTGGTACGCCCTGATAATCGACACCAGATGATCTACCGACGACAGATCCTCCCCCTCGGTCAGCTCGAAAATAATCTTGCGGGTATCGAAGTTGCAGCTTTTCGCCGCCGCCAGGGTCGTACGGATGCAATACTCCGCCTGATATACGGCATTGGGCATGAAGTTGATACTGAGCATGGTTTCCATGCCCAGTCGCGCCGCCAGCTTCACCGCCCTGACCCGGCACAGCTGGTCAAAGGCATAGCGATTGCGGTCGTTGACCTGTGACAGCACACTCCAGGCACTTTCACCGGCAGTGCCCCGCACCAGGGCCTCATAGGCAAAAACCGTTTCGCTGAATACGTCAACTATGGGTTGATAGGCAAACGAGAACCGGAAGTCCAGCCCCTCAACACAAGCGCACTGGCCGCAGCGGGCCCCGTCAAAATTCACCTCTGGCTGTTCCACGCCTGCTCCTGCTGATGGGTAAGTTATTCGGGCAATCCCGGCAAGATGCCATCGCCCGGGGCCGTTAATCCGTATCAGAACTGACGAACTCCGCCGGCCTGACTACACTGGTGATGTTGTGTTCCCGGCGATACTACGGGACTGTTGTCGTCAGTCATACGTTTAAGAGTAGCTTTTCAGACACTTCTTTTTGCAAACATCTGTAAACTTGTGGCCCATGGAGTACTGTTCTATGCCCCAGCCCCTGCGCATTGCGGTAACGCCCGGTGACGGAATCGGCCCGGAAGTGGTCGCAGAAGCGGTTCGCTGCCTGGAGTCGCTGCGTGAAAAGCACCGGCTGCCCCTGGAGTGGACCCGCTTTCCCTGGCCTTCCCACGCCTGGCACGAGCAGCATGGCGAGGTGATGCCCAAAGATGCCCTGATGCAGCTGGCACACTATGATGCCATTCTGCTGGGGGCGCTGGGCGACCCGGGCCCCATAGATGACCGGTCACGCCACCTGCTGCCTGACAGTGTTTCCCTGGAGCCCCTGCTGCAGATACGCAAGGGCTTCGACCAGTGGGTCTGTGAACGCCCCGCCCGTCTGCTGCCTGGCGCCCGCCAGTACCTCGCGGATGACCGGGCCCGGGACATTGACATGCTGGTTATCCGCGAAAACAGCGAGGGTGAATATGTTGGCCAGGGGGGGCGCCTGCGCCAGGGCACCGAGCATGAGATTGCCACCCAGATGGAGGTCTTCACCCGGCGGGGGACGGAACGGATTATCCGCTATGGCTTCGAGCAGGCCCGGCTGAGGGCCGGACAACGCCGCACCGCCGGCCGGCAGCGGGAGTTCCATACCCTCGACGGGCGCAGCTGCGAGAGTCAGGTCTGCGTGATCACCAAGCGCAATGCCCTGCGCTACTGGGGTGACATGTATACGGAAGTGTTTGAGGAAGTAGCCCGGGACTACACCGATGTGGCCACCCACCACGAACTGATCGATGCCGCCTGCATGAAGTTTGTCCAGGCGCCATGGGCCTTCGACGTGGTGGTTGCCAGCAATCTGCAGGGCGACATACTGACCGACCTGGCGGCGGTGCTCTCCGGCGGCATGGGTGTCGCGCCTTCCTGCAATCTGAACCCGGATAACCCCGACGTGCCGTCCATGTTCGAGCCGACCCACGGCAGTGCACCGGATATTGCCGGCCAGGGCCTCGCCGATCCCACCGCCATGCTGTTTACCACAGCGCGCATGCTGGACTGGCTGGGCCGCCGGGAGCCCGCACTGGCCGAGGCCGGCCGGCACCTGTTTGACGCCGTGGCCGCCGACCTGGCGGAAAACAGCGACACCCTGAGAGACACCCGGGCCATTGGCGACGCGGTGCTGGCCAGACTGGGCTAGCCCGCGGCAAAACAAGGGTGCAAGTTGCACCGGGTCCGTGGCAAAATCCGCACCACCTTGACGCTGACGCCCGGCCTGTAGTCAGGCCGGCCATAACGGGAACAATAAACGAGGTATTGATGGGCAACCCTGTAGTGATCGGCCTGACCGGAGGCATCGGCAGCGGCAAGTCGACCGTGGCAGAAATGTTCGGCGCACTTGGTGTGCACTGGGTCGACGCGGATGTGGTCGCGCGGGAAGTGGTGGAACCGGGGACGCCTGCGCTGGTGCAGATTGCCGGTCACTTCGGCGATGACATTCTGCAGACCGATGGCCGCCTGGACCGGGCGGCGCTGCGAGCCATCGTTTTCCGGGACGCCGCCGAGCGGGAATGGCTGGAGGCGCTGCTGCATCCCTTGATACGTGATGAGCTTGCCCGGCAGCTGCAACCCGGCGACTATGGGCTTCCCTACGTGCTGCTGGTTTCACCGCTGCTGCTGGAAACCGACCAGCACACGCTGGCCGACAAGACCATCGTTGTGGATGTGCCGGTGGAAACCCAGATTGAACGCACCATGAACCGCGATGACAATGATCGGGAACAGGTGGAGCGCATCATTGCCGCCCAGATGCCCCGGGAACACCGCCTCGAGCGCGCTGACTTCGTCATCAACAACGACCAGCCTCTGGCCAAGGTGCAGAAGCAGGTCGCCACCCTCCACCAGCAATTGCTGGACAACTATCGGGGCTGACCCTTGGCCGCCTGTCATTCTGCTACATCCAGCTACTGGTCCATTGTGCTGCTGAGCCTCGCCGGCTGCCTGGGCGGCCAGGCCCGCGCCGAGGCGCCGGTTACCGCACCGCTTTCGCCGGAGAACCTGCCAGCGGATTTCTTCACCTTCAGCCCGGATGAGTTCTGGCGCGAACCCCGGGACTCCTACTGGATGCAGTTCTCCAACTGGATGATACGTCAGGAACATGCCCAGTCCCAGCGGGTACAGGACCTGGGCGCCTGGGCCGACCGGACCCTGTCCGGCAGCCCCGAGGAACTGCCCGGTAACGAAAGCTATCTGCGACTGGGGCTGGCCGCAGAGGCCCGCACCGGCAAACTGGCCGATATCGAGCCGGAGACCCGTTTCAAGGTGGACCTGCCCACCGCAGAGGAAAAGCTGAGGGTTGTACTGGAGAGTGAGAGCGAGGAGCTCGTACCGCTCGGGGAACGGCGTCGCAGCCGCCAGCTCACCGATGACCAGCGTTCCGACAGGGACACTACCGGCGCCTTGCGCTACCTGTCCACAATCTCCGACACCATCAACCTCAGCAACGACGTCGGTGCCCGCCTGCGGTTCCCCCCGGACGCCTTCTGGCGCGCCACCGCAAAGGGCAGCTGGCGACTCGATGACTGGCGCCTGGGCGCCCGTCAGCGATTCTACTACTTCCACCAGGACGGCTGGGGCGCCTCCACCTGGCTCGGCCTGGGAAAGGACATCGGTAACGGATGGACCTTTCTGACCAGCAGTGAAGCGGTGTGGCAACACGACGAGCGCCAGTTCGACCTGGCCCAGGTCTTTGACTTTCACAAGCGCCTGAACAACCGCTCCGAACTCAACCCCCGCTTCGGGGTGCTGGGTGAAAGCCGCCCGAGCTGGCGGCCCACCCGCTATTTTGCCGACGTGACCTGGCGCTACCGGCTCTACCACGACTGGCTCTACGGCGAACTGATTCCCTCGGTGGAATACGAACGGGACAACGATTTCAAGGAACACACATCGCTGATTCTGCGCCTGGAAATGTTCTTCTCCGGCAGTATCCTGTCAGACTGAGGCGCAGCAATCCGCGCCTGAGGAGTCAATGTGCCGCGACACCCTGCAAAACCTGCCGAAGAGGCCCTCACCCTGACGCCGGTCGCGACAACCCGCTCCTGCTTCCGTGACAAGTTCGGTGTCCCCCGACAGCCCGGGCTGACCCGCTATGCGCGGGCAGAGCTGGTGATACGGCCGCCTTTCGACCGTGAGGACGCCTTTCGCGGCCTGGAAACCTGCAGTCACCTGTGGCTCACCTTCCAGTTCCACGAGGCGGTGAGGGCGGACTGGCGCCCCGTGGTGCGCCCGCCCCGGCTGGGGGGTAACCGCAAGGTGGGCGTTTTCGCCAGCCGCTCACCCTTCCGCCCCAACAGTCTGGGTCTGTCGGTGGTTCGCAACGAGGGGCT
>JBMCIH010000015.1:0-12172 GCA_048617055.1 Marinobacter sp.
TCCACTTCGTCTTCGGTCTCAGCCACCGGCGCTTCGGTGCGCTGTTTCCCGGTGGCGGCTGGTGCCGGTTCGGCGGATTCGGGTTCGTCGCTGGCGAACTCCGGGGTGACTTCCCCGGAGCCGGTCTTGCGGGTGGTGGCCATGACCCCGGCCCGCTGGATCAGGGCGTCCACGTCGCCATCGGCCTGGCCGGTGCGGAACTCGTCGATCAGCGCCGGCAGGCGGTTGTTGACCTCGTCCACCAGTGCGAAGAGTTCGTCAGTGGGCCGCAGGCTCTGGTCCAGTACCCGGTTCAGCAGGTTCTCGATGGCCCAGGCAAGCTCACCGATGCTGGTGGCGCCCACCAGCCGGCCGCTGCCTTTAAGGGTGTGGTAGGCGCGGCGCACTTCGGTGAGGGCCTCGCGGTCGTCATGGTTCTGGCGCAGCCGGGGATACCAGTTGCGGATGGTATCCATGACCTCGCCGGCCTCCTCGACGAAGATCTCCAGGATTTCGTCGTCCACCAGCTCCATGTCGGAGTCCTTGGCACCCTGCTCCGGCGCTTCCAGGGGCGCTTCCCCGGCGTCGGCCGGCGCCTGTGCATTACCCGCCTGGTCCTCCACCCAGGTGGGCGACTCGCCCGGCGGGAAGCCGAGTGAGCGAAGGCTTTCCTCCGATACCCGCAGTACCGATTCGTTGTCACTGATGCCGTCCGCCAGGCGCTCCAGGTAGTATTCAATGCTGGTGACCGTATCGGCGAGGGTATCCAGCTGCTTCCAGTCCGGGATGCGCTTGCGTTCGAGCAAGACCTGCTGGATGTAGTTGCGGGCGGCGCCAAGCACCAGAGCCGGGCGTTCCAGCGGGATGACCTTCAGTCCGCCCTCGATGCTGGCGAGCATCTCCGGCACATGTTCGATTTCCCGGGGGTCCCACTGGGAGGCGATGAAGTTGACTACCGCGCTCTTGACCTGCTCGAGGGCGTTGCGGGACTCCCGCAACAGGGCAGTGTGTGCCTCCCCCAGCTCCTGGCGGCCAGGCCCGGCATCCTCGTCGGCTCCCGCGCCCCGGGCATCGCCCTGGGTGAGGTTGCGGTCCCGGTCCAGGCCGGACAGGGTGGCCTCCACATAGAGCAGGGCACCGGCGATATCCAGCAGGGTACCATCATCAACGGTCTCGCTCTGATCCAGCAGCCGTTCCACCAGTTCCAGCTGTTCGCCAATAATGCGGCGGGGGTTGCCCATGCCGAGCACAGCAAGGGTGTTGGCCACCTGACGCAGCCCCGGCAGCAGTTCCTCGAGGTCCCGGTTCTGGCGGTTCTGGTCACGCACGAACAGATCGAGCTGGTCCTTCAGCCGGGCCACTTCCTCGTTGAGGGCCAGGACCACGGAATGGATAGCTTCCCGGCCCGGCCCGCTGCCGTCGAAGTCCGCCTCGGCGGGCATCGCCTGCTCGAGACGGTAGCGGTCGCGCAGGTCGGTGATATAGGGCGTTTCGGCATCACGGGCCTGGGCCACGTAGTACAGCAGGTTACGGAACAGGGTTTCCGGCACCGGCTGGCGCAGGATGTCGTTGGGTTCCCGGGTCAGTCGTTCGATTTCACCGTCCAGCTCCTGCAGCAGGGCATGGGTGGCGGGGGTCAGTTCGTTGATGTCCTGCTGCAGGCTTTCAATGAAGCCGCCCGCGGCGCGCCAGAGTTCCTCGCGGGGAGTGCCGGTGCAGAGCTTCACCAGGCGCTGGATGACTTTCTGCAGGTTCTCGAAATGGACGCTGTTGGCGGCCCCGGGAGCGATGCCCACCACGTCCCGGTGGAACATCCTGCCCAGCTTGCCGACATTGGCGAGTACTTTCGGGTCCTGCAGCAGACGGGCAACCCTGGGCGAGGCCTCGAAGCGGGCCTGGCTCATGTCCGGGCGGAACAGGGACAGGTCCGACAGCAGCGCTTCGCCCCGGGCAGCACGCAGGTCGTTGAGCAGTGGCAGCAGCGACAGGGGCAGGTCGTCGGCGCTGGTACGCAGGCCCTCCAGGTACCGGGGCAGGCGCAGGATGGCTTCCATCAAAATACCGATGGCCTGGTCCGGGCTGGTCACCTGACCCTTGAGTATGCTCTGGGTCAGCTTTTCCATTTCCTCGGTCAGCAGGGCAGCGCCCTGAAGCTCAACCATCTGGAGGGTGCCGTTGACCTGGTGCAGGTAATTCAGACAGAAACGCAGGCGAGCCATGTCGTCGCGGTTATCGACGTAGGCTTCCAGCGCCTGCTGACCCTGCTTCAGGGTTTGTTCTATCTCGCCACGAACCCAGTCCAGGGCGATACTGTCATGGTTGTTGCCCATAACCACTCCGGTTATTCGTCGTCTGACTGGCGGCGAATCCACGCCAGCACATGTTCCGAGGGAACCCGCTGCATTCCCGGCGGGTGCCAGCCGGTGATCTCACCCTGGCCGAGCACCAGCAGGCCACCGGGGGCCAGATGCTCCGCCAGCCGGCTGACGATTTCCCGCCGTCGCCAGCGCCGGAAATAGATCAGCAGGTTCTGGCAGAAAATGATGTTCATCCCCTGCATGGGGGCCCGTTTCAGGTCCAGCACATTGAGCCGGGTGAAACAGACGCGTTCACGAATCCCCTCTGCAACCTCTGCCGTGTTACGGGCTCCTGCCCTGAAATACCGCTGTCGGAGCCTGTCATCCATGCCGTTCAGGCGCCGGGGGTTGAACAGCCCCTTCTGCGCCTTTTCCAGAGCCGGCTTGCTGATGTCGGAACCTGTCACCCCGTACAGCGGCGCCAGCCCGAGCTGCGCCATACATTCGTTGAGCAGGATAGCCAGGGTATAGGCCTCCTCCCCGGTGGAGCAGCCGACACTCCAGGCTTCCAGCGGGCGTTTGCGGAGCTGCTCCCGTGGCCGGGTCATGATGTAGTCAGACACCAGCCGGAACGCATCCGGGTCGCGGAAAAAACGGGTTTCCTGAACCGTGAGCCGGTCCACCAGCGTGGCCCATTCCACCACGGCCTCCGGTCCCGCCACGATCTTTTCGTAATACGCCTGAAAACTGCCGCAACCGATCTCACGCATGCGGATACCGATATTGGTTTCCAGGAAGGATTTGCGTTCGGGTGCCAGGGCCATGCCGGTCCGGTGTTCCAGCAGGGCTTTCCACTGGTGGAACTGCGCCTCGTCCATATCAGGAAGCGGGCGCAGTGCCCAGATATCAGAGCCGGCTGACAGATTGCGGGGTGTTTCAGCCATAAACCCTTACTGTCCCTGGCGCCGGTGGTCAGCTGACCACCGGTACGTTGCGGTCTTCCTCGCGTTCCATGGTATCCATCTGGTCCTCTTCCGGCAGGGTGAAGCCGGCAACCGAAGACCGCAGCTCGGACGCCATCTCCGCCAGGTTACCGATGGACCGCGCCGTAGCGTTGGTGCCGGAAGACGTCTGGGAGGTAATTTCCTGGATAACGTTCATGGTGTTGGAGATGTGGGCCGCCGACGACGCCTGCTGGCGTGCGGCGTTGGAGATGTTCTGGATCAGCTCCGCCAGGCTCATGGATACGTTCTCGATTTCCTCCAGGGCCACACCGGCGTCCTGCGCCAGGCGGGCACCACGGACCACCTCGGCGGTGGTGTGTTCCATGGAGATAACCGCTTCGTTGGTATCCGACTGGATGGTTTTTACCAGTGCCTCAATCTGCTTGGTCGCCGCGGAGGAACGTTCCGCCAGACGCTGAACCTCGTCCGCGACCACCGCGAAGCCCCGGCCCGCGTCACCGGCCATGGAGGCCTGAATGGCGGCGTTCAGGGACAGGATGTTGGTCTGGTCGGCGATGTCGTTGATCAGCGATACGATATCGCCGATTTCCTGGGAGGACTCGCCCAGCCGCTTGATCCGCTTGGAGGTTTCCTGGATCTGCTCGCGGATGTTGTCCATCCCGCGGATGGTGTTCTGCACCACCTCGGCGCCTTTCTTGGCGATGGCAACCGAACGCTCCGCAACCGCCGTGGATTCGGCGGCGTTGGAGGATACCTGGTCGATGGACACGGCCATCTCGTTCACCGCGGCGGAGGCACCGGCAATTTCCTGGGCCTGGTGCTCAGAGGCGTCCGCCAGCTGCATGGCAGTGGACTGGGACTCCTGGGCCGCAGAGGCAACCCGTACCGCCGTACCCCGGATGGCCTGTACCAGGCCCCGCATCTGGTCGATGGCGTAGTTGATGGAGTCGGCGATGGCGCCGGTAAAGTCCTCGGTAACCGTGGCCTCGGTGGTCAGGTCACCATCGGCCAGGTCAGCCAGTTCGTCCAGCAGCCGCAGGATCGCGTTCTGGTTCTGTTCGTTCTGCTCCTGGGTAGCGGCCAGTCGGGCCTGGGCTTCCCGGTACAGGGCCAGACCAATGAACAAGACAATTGCGACCATGGCGGCCAGGATGATAAAGGCCAGGGTCGGGCTGATCAGTCGCGAGCTAGACTGGGTCCGGAAGTTCTCGGCCAGGACCGAGAGCTCGGAAAGCAGGATCTCGGAATTCTGGAAAATGTCGCTGGCAGCGGTACGAACCTTGAAGAGGTCGGGAGAGGCTTCAAGGATCGCGTCCACGTTCTGGGAAACAAACTGGAACAGTTCATCCACAGCTTCGAGGCCGTAGCGGGCCTCCTCGATGTCGATGGCGGAGATGTCCATGGCCGGGCTGCCCTCGAGCTGCCCCTGGAGAATGCGGCCGAACTCGGTGGCGTCACGGCCGAAGCGGTCGGCGGCCACAACCGCGTCCTCTTCACCGGACAGTACGCTGTTCACCGCCCGGGCGATACGTTCTGCAAGCAGCGACTGGCGCTGGGCCAGGGCAACCTGATCCGCCGGCGCGTCGTTGTCCAGCAACACGGTGACAATGTCGCGGTATTCCACCTGCAGGCGGGGAATGGTTTCATTGAGGGTGCTGGCCACCTCATGCAGGCCGAGCACTTCCTCACGGGTGTTCACGATGCTGTCGGCACTGTCACGAACCGTATCCCAGTGAGGCTGGACGTCACTTTGGGCAGCCAGATCGCTGGCCGGGAGGCCGGTCTGGGGGTTGCCGTCGAGAATATAGCCCCACAACTCGGCAAATTCGTTGCGGCTGGCCTGCAGACGGTCGAAGGCATTCTCGTTGCCGGCCGCTGCCTCGGTGGCATTACTGGTGATCTCCTGGGAAAGCACCCGCAGCTCGGCGGTGTTGGCGATGTATTCCTGATCGTTCTGACTGTCCTGGTTGATAATGAACAGAACCACAACGAGCAGCACGGTGAGTACGATCAGCGCTGCGATCAGGCCGGCAACGAGCTTGTTGGCGCCCTGTCCCATGCTGAATCTTCCGGCTTTGTTTTTCATCTTTGGCTCCCGGCCTCTCTTCTTTTTGGCAATTAGGTTGTTTCAGGGGGTAAGACGGCCAGCGATGCCGGCACGGCCGCAAACATTACCACTGTGACACATCCAGAAAGCGCTCATCATCGATTAGGGTGAAAGTTGAGAACACGTTCCAGATTTCGTCATCGCGGACATAACCGCCCAGCACAAAGGGCGCGATGGCTTCGTGAACTTCCCGGGGCCGGGACACAAAGCTGTCTTCAGCGAAATACTGCATGCCGGCCACATCGTCTACCACCAGTCCGGTGAAAATATCGTCCTGTTCCACCACCAGAACCCGCCGGTCGCGGCTGCTGCGGGCGCTCCGGGGCACGCCGAAGAACTGGGCGAGATCGATCATTGGCAGCAGGCGGCCCCGCACATTGGCCACGCCCAGCATGAACGGGCGCACGCCGGGCACGTGGGTGTAGCGGGGCAGATGAAGGATTTCAACCACTTCGCCCATCGGCGCAACGAACCGCTGGCCGGCCAGCATGAAACCGATGCCATTCCACAGCGCGACGACTTCCTGCTGTTCCGGCAGGCCGGCAGCCAGGGACCGGCTTCGCCGGGCAATGTCCTTCAGTACGGCAAAGGGTGTGGCCTGGGCAGACATGCGTACTCCAAGGGCGGGTTCAGGACACGAGACTGTCGATGGTGCTGATCAGGTCATTTTCATTGACGGGTTTCACCAGATAGCCCTTTGCGCCCTGGCGGGTACCCCAGACACGGTCGGTTTCCTGATCCTTGGTGGTCACGATCACCACCGGAATGGAGGCCGTCTCCGGCGCCCGGGTCAGTTGCCGGGTGGCCTGAAAACCATTGAGCCCCGGCATGACCACGTCCATCAGAACCAGGTCCGGATTCTCGGCCCGTGCCATGGCAACGCCATCGGCGCCGTTATCGGCAGTCAGGACCTCGTGCTGGTGCTTTTCCAGAATGGTGGAGATTTTCTTGATTTCGGTGGGGGAGTCGTCAACGATCAGAATGCGGGCCATGTTATCCTCGATAGTTCTTCTGAAGGGCGGATTCACTGTTCCGCCTGGGGAACATACTGGCGAATCGTGTTAAGTAACTCGTCCTTGCTGAACGGTTTGGTCAGATACTGGTCCGACCCGACAATACGCCCCTTGGCCTTGTCGAACAGCCCGTCCTTGCTTGACAGCATGATAACGGGTGTTTTGCGGAATGCGGAGTTATTCTTGATCAGGGCGCAGGTCTGATAGCCATCCAGGCGCGGCATCATGATGTCGACAAAAATGATGTCAGGATGGGAGTCGGCTATCTTGGCGAGCGCATCGAAACCGTCGGTGGCGGTGATTACCTCGCAGCCCACTTTTTTGAGCAGCGTCTCTGCGGTGCGACGAATGGTCTTGCTGTCGTCAATCACCATGATTTTCAGATTTTCGAAGTTGTCATCCATCGTGCAACTGCCTTGCGCTCTGCGAGTGTCGTAGTTCAGAGAATGGCTTTTTAACACACAAATTGAAGGTGTTCTATCAAGCCCCTCTATTTATAGGTTATTCGTGACGTGCAACAAAGTTTAAGTTTGTGACGTATTGTACAAGCCCACAGTTTCAGCCGTCTGTAGCGACGAACAATTGGCACTCTGCAATGGCAGGTGCATTCCGGCGCCCGGTGCAATACCATCATGCACCAGCATAGCACCGTTTGATCAGTATGCTCTGTAGACGGGTTCCTGTTTTTCGTCAATTGACCGGAGAGGCGCGATGACACTCAGAATCGGCGTGGTGATGGATCCGATCCAGGACATCCACTTCAGGAAGGACACGTCACTGGCGATGCTCTGGGCCGCCCGTCAACGGGGCTGGCAGGTGGCCTATATGGAGCTGCCGGATCTGTATATGAAAGGCGGTCAGGCCCGGGCCCGGGTGCGTGCCCTGGATGTGCGGATGGACCCGGCCCACTGGTACAGCTTCGGTCACGAGGATGACATCGCCCTGGGAGAGCTGGATGCCATCCTCATGCGCAAGGACCCGCCGGTGGACCGGGAATTCATGATGGCCACCCATATCCTGGAGGCCGCCGAGCGCCAGGGCGTGCTGGTGGTCAACCCCACGCAGGCGTTGCGGGACTGCAACGAAAAGGTGTTTGCGGCCCAGTTTGACGACTGTACCCCGCCCCTGCTCGTGACCCGCTCCGCCGAGCGCCTGCGGGCGTTCTACCGGGAGCATGGCGACGTGGTCATGAAGCCGGTGGACGGCATGGGCGGCAAGTCGATCTTCAGGATCCGCGAGAACGACTTCAATCTGGGTGTCATTATTGAAACCCTGACCAACGACGGCCAGCATCAGTGCATGGCCCAGAAGTACATCCCCGAGATCACTGACGGCGACAAGCGTATCCTGCTGATCGAGGGCGAGCCGGTGCCCTATGCTCTGGCCCGCATTCCCTCGGTGGGGGAGAACCGGGGCAACCTGGCGGCCGGCGGCCGGGGCGAGGGCCGGCATCTGACCGCCCGTGACCGGGAGATCTGTGAGCGGGTGGGGCCGGTCCTGAAGGAGAAGAACCTGATCTTTGTCGGCATTGACGTGATCGGTGACTACCTTACCGAGATCAATGTCACCAGCCCCACCTGTGTCAGGGAACTGGATGCGGCGTTCGGCATCGATATTGCGGGCCAGCTCATGGATGCCATCGAGCGTCGTCTGGGATAATGGCCGTTTTATAGACCCCTGAAACGAAACCCCTGGAAGTGGCAGGAATGGCAGCACAGGTCACGGCGAACGATCGCCTGATGTTTACTTTGTTCATGGCGCTCGCGGTGCATGCGGTAGTGCTGCTGGGGATAACCTTCGCCCCGGAAGAGCCGGAGACCAGCGCCTCCACCATGGAAATCACCCTGTCCCGGTTCGACGACGAGGAGGACCCGGACGAGGCGGATTTTCTGGCGGCCACCAGCCAGGAGGGCAGTGGTGAAGCAGAGGAAAAGCTCGAGCAGACCACCACTGAGGTGACCGAAACGGACGCCCGTGAGGTGGAGCAGGTGCAACCGGTGGCACCCACAGTCACCGAGCGCGAGCCCCGTCCCGAGCGGGAGGTGGTGCAGGCCGAGGCCGAGTCCGACAGCGCTGAGTCCCCGGAGGAAACCGAAGAGCCCCCGGAAGAGGACATGCCGGTGGCGGAAAAGGAAAGCCTGATGGAGCGCAGCCTGGAGATTGCCAGCCTGGAGGCCCGCCTGGATGCCCAGCAGCAGGCCTATGCCCGCCGCCCGCGGGTCACCCGCGTGACGGCAGCCTCCACCCTGCGGTCCTCCAACGCCTGGTACGTGCAGAACTGGGTCGACAAGGTAACCCGGGTGGGCAACAGCAACTACCCGGAAGAGGCCCGCAGCCGGGGTATCTACGGCGACCTGCGTTTGCTGGTATCCTTGCACAAGGATGGCACCATAAAGGAAGTGAACATTCTCGAATCTTCCGGCAGCTCGGTGCTGGACGATGCCGCCATCCGTATCATCCGCCTGGCGGCGCCGTTTGCGCCCTTCCCGGAAGAAATGCGGGAGAAGACCGATGAACTCGAAATCATACGTACCTGGTCCTTCCAGCGCCGGGGGCTGTCGTCGGAATGAGTAACGACCAGCAGCCCCTGCCCAACCTCCAGGATCATTTTCTGGTGGCCTCGCCGTGGCTGGGGGATCCCAACTTCCACGGCGGCATCGTCTACATCTGTGACCACGGCCCGGACGGTACCTTTGGCCTGCTGGTCAATCAGCCGCTGGATATCTCCCTGGGGGAAATTCTCGAACAGCTGGACATGGACGGCGGCCATCTGGAAGACCCGGTCTACGGCGGCGGCCCGGTGCAGCAGGAGCGGGGCTTCGTGCTGCACCCGCCCGGAGGCGACTGGCAGAGTTCGGTGGCGGTCAGCGATCAGGTGCAGGTCACCACCTCCCGGGACATTCTCCAGGCCATCGGCAACGATATCGGCCCCCGGCAGTATCTGGTTGCGCTGGGGTACGCCGGCTGGGGCGCCGGCCAGCTTGAACAGGAACTGGCCGGTAACGCCTGGCTGGCCTGTGCGGCCTCCGGAAGCATCCTCTTCGACACGCCCTGGCAGGACCGTTACCGGGCAGTGCTGGCGCAGATGGGCATTGACCCGGGTCAGCTTGACCCGTCAGTGGGCCATGCCTGAGGCGCAAGCCGGTGGCGGCCGCTCCCGCCAGGTGCTGGCCTTCGATTTCGGCCTGCGGCGCATTGGTGTCGCTGTGGGCCAGGAAATGCTTGGCAGCGCCCGCCCGGTGACCATGATCCCCGCCCGGGATGGTGTTCCCGATTGGGAGCGCATCGAGCACCTGCTGCAGGAATGGCAGCCGGACCTGGTGGTGGTGGGGCTGCCCCTGAACATGGATGGTACCGAGAGTGACATGTGCGCCCGGGCCCGCAAGTTCGGCAAGCGCATCCATGGCCGCTTTCACCTGCCGGTGGAAATGATGGACGAACGCCTGAGCAGTTTCGAGGCCAAGGAGGCTGTGCTCGCTGCCGGCGGCAGCAGCGACTTTGGCCAGCATGGTGTGGATGACCTGGCGGCGGTGCTGATCCTGGAGAGCTGGTTCAATCATCAGAGGTCCCTTTCCAACGATTCATCAAGCGGAGGCTGACGCCACCATGACCGACATACCCGCCGTCCCCGAGCTGCTAAGCCAGCTGGAGCAGGGGCTTCGTGAGTACCTGCGTGACCGGCGCATCACCCGGCCCCTGCTGGTGGGCATCCGTACCGGCGGCGTGTGGATTGCCAGTGAGCTTCACCGGCGGCTGGCCCTGGACGAGCCTTTTGGTGAACTGGATATCTCCTTCTACCGGGACGATTTCAGCCGCATTGGCCTCAACCCCCGGGTGACGCCTTCCCATCTGCCCTTCGAAACCGAAGACCGTGATCTGGTGCTGGTGGATGACGTGGTGATGAGCGGGCGTACCATCCGCGCGGCCATGAACGAGCTGTTCGATTACGGCCGCCCCAGCTCCATTACCCTGGTGGCGCTGATTGACCTGGGCGGGCGTGAACTGCCCATTCAGCCGGATGTCACCGGCCACCGCCTGCAGCTGCCGGCCAGCCAGCGGGTCAAGCTGGTCGGCCCCGATCCCCTGGCCATTGAAGTTCGCGAGGTAAAGGCATGACCGTAAAGAGCGGGACCGGCACGCTCAGCGCCCATGACCGGGCATCCCGGAACCTGCAGCTGACCGGCGACGGGCAGTTGCGGCATTTCCTGACCCTGGATGGCCTGGACCGGGCCATGCTTACCGACATCCTTGACACCGCCGACTCCTTTATCGAGGTGGGCGAGCGTGCCATCAAGAAGGTGCCTCTGCTGCGGGGACGGACCGTGGTCAACCTGTTCTTCGAGTCCAGCACTCGTACCCGCAGCACCTTTGAGCTGGCGGCCAAGCGCCTGTCCGCCGACGTACTCAACCTGGATATCAGCACCTCCGCCACCTCCAAGGGCGAATCCCTGTCGGACACCCTGCTGAACCTGGAGGCCATGGCCAGTGACATGTTTGTGGTGCGCCATTCCCAGAGCGGTGCGCCCCATTTCATTGCCGAGTCGGTGACCCCGGGAGTGGCCATCATCAACGCCGGTGACGGTCGCCATGCCCACCCCACCCAGGCAATGCTGGACATGCTGACCATCCGCCAGCACAAGGGGCAGTTCGAGGGTCTCAAGGTGGCGATTGTGGGTGATATCCTGCACTCCCGTGTGGCCCGCTCCCAGATTCGTGCCCTGCAGACCCTGGGGGCCGCCGAAGTACGGCTGATCGCCCCCGGCACCCTGCTGCCGGCGGACGTGGACAGCCTGGGCTGCACTGTGGAATACGACATGGGAAAGGGGATGAAGGACCTGGACGTGGTTATCATGCTCCGGCTTCAGAAAGAGCGGATGGAGGGGGCGCTGTTGCCCAGCGAGCGTGAGTTCTATCGCCTCTATGGCCTGGACACGGAAAAACTGGCCCTGGCCCGGCCGGACTGCATCGTGATGCACCCGGGACCCATCAACCGGGGGGTGGAGATCGAATCCGCGGTTGCCGATGGCGCCCAGTCCGTCATCCTCAACCAGGTCACCAACGGCATTGCCATCCGCATGGCGGTCATGTCCATGGCCATGAGTGGCCAGGTGGCGGACCGTGCCGCCCGTGCCCGCCAGCAGGGGAGTGAGCAATGAGCACCAGCCTGCGGATTGATAACGCCCACCTTCCAGGTGAGGACACCACCGTCAACCTGCTGGTCCGTGACGGACTTATCGGGGCCATGGGGAACGGACCGGTAACCGGATCTGCTGATACAGTAATCGACGCCAGCGGCCTGACCCTGCTGCCGGGTTTCGTGGACCTGTGCTGCAACCTGCGGGAGCCGGGCAATGGCCAGAAAGGCAATATCGCCTCGGAAAGCCGCGCCGCCGCCCGGGGTGGCTTCACGACCGTGTGCGCGTCGCCGGACACCTCACCGGTGAACGACTCCGGTGCTGTCACCAATCTGATCCGGGATGTGGCCGGGAAGGCTCCTATTCGTATACTGCCCGTGGGTGCGGCTACCCGGGGCCTGGCGGGTGAGCTGCTTAGCGACATGGTGGGTCTGAGCCATGCCGGCTGTGTGGCATTCAGCAATGGCACCCGTGCTATGGCCAGCGCCCGCATCCTGCGCCGCTGCATGGCCTACGCCCGGACCTTTGACCTGATCCTGATGCTGCAGCCGGTCAATCAGGCGCTGGCTGCGGATGGTTACGCCCACGACGGCCCGGTGGCCACCCGCCTGGGCCTGCTGGGTGTCCCGGAAGTTGCGGAAACCGCCGCCATCATGGAAATGCTGCTGCTGGCGGA
>JBMCIH010000016.1:0-12007 GCA_048617055.1 Marinobacter sp.
CATGATCGACCTGGACGGTACCGACAACAAGGCCAGGCTGGGCGCCAATGCCATCCTCGCCGTGTCGCTGGCGGCCGCCAAGGCAGCCGCAGCCTCTCTGGGCAAGCCGCTGTACGAGCACATTGCCGAGGTGAACGGCAGCGCCGGTCAGTACTCCATGCCGGTGCCCATGATGAACATCCTCAACGGCGGTGAGCATGCCGACAACAATGTGGACATTCAGGAGTTCATGGTGCAGCCGGTGTCAGCGAAGAACTTCGCCGAGGCCCTTCGCATGGGGGCGGAAATCTTCCACAGTCTCAAGAAGGTCCTGAAGAACCAGGGTCTGAGCACCGCTGTCGGTGACGAGGGCGGTTTTGCCCCCGACCTGCCCTCCAACGAGGCTGCGCTGGCGGCCATCCAGGAAGCGGTGGAAGGCGCCGGCTATAAGCTGGGCAACGACGTCACCCTGGCCCTGGACTGTGCCTCCTCCGAATTCTACAAAGACGGCCGGTACCAGTTGTCCGGTGAGGGCAAGAGCTTCGACTCCGCCGGCTTCGCGGATTACCTGGCAGGCCTGTGTGAGCGTTACCCCATCGTTTCCATCGAGGACGGCATGGATGAGGGCGACTGGAACGGCTGGAAGGTACTCACCGACAAGCTGGGCAGCAAGGTGCAGCTGGTGGGGGACGACCTGTTCGTGACCAACACCCTGATCCTCGAAGAGGGGATCAGCAAGGGTATCGCCAACTCGATCCTGATCAAATTCAACCAGATTGGCAGCCTGTCGGAAACCCTGGACGCCATCCGCATGGCCCAGCAGGCAGGCTACACCGCCGTGATCTCCCACCGTTCCGGCGAAACGGAGGACACCACCATCGCCGATCTGGCTGTGGCCACCTGCGCCGGCCAGATCAAGACCGGTTCCCTGTGCCGTTCCGACCGTGTGGCCAAGTACAACCAGTTGCTGCGCATCGAGGAAGCGCTCGACGGCAAGGCACCCTACCGGGGCCTGAAGGAGATCAAAGGCCAGGGCTGAGCCGGGACACTAGCGGGTTCGTGCATCAAGGCGCGGACTGGGCTAGACTCTGGAAGCCGGCAGGTGGTGCCACCTGCCGGCGTCTTATTCTGGCTCCGCTTAAGGGAATAATGGAATCGCGTAATGAAAGTGCTCTGGTCTGTCATGGTGATACTGATTATCCTGCTCCAGGTACGCCTGTGGGTGGGGGAAGGCAGTTACGCCCAGGTCTGGAGCCTGAGTGAGACGATTGCGGGTCAGCGCGCCGAAAACGCGGAGCTTGCGGCCCGTAACGAACGTCTTTACGCCGAGGTGCGTAACCTGGGTTCCGGTCTGGGGGCGGTTGAAGAACGGGCCCGCAAGAACCTGGGGCTGATCCATCGCGATGAAACCTTCTTCCTGGTTGTGGAGCCCTGAGTTCCCGGTTCACTGTCTGTTATGAGCTCCCACCGTTTCTGGCTTGTTGTTCCTGCCGCCGGCACTGGCCAGCGCATGCAGGCATCCGTGCCCAAGCAATATCTCACCCTTGAAGGCCGTTACGTGCTGGATGTGACCCTGTCCCGGGTACTGGCCTGCGGCCCCTGGGCCGGATGTGTGGTGGCGCTCCATCCGCAGGATGACCGCTGGCAGTGCAGCGAAAGTGCAGCGGACGGCCGCATCGGAACCTGCACCGGTGGCAGTGACCGGGCGGACTCGGTGATTGCCGCCCTGCGGCATCTGGCTGGCCGGGCCGCACCGGAGGACTGGGTGCTGGTGCACGATGTGGCCCGGCCCTGCGTGCACCCGCAGGATCTCGCCCGGTTGCGGGACACTCTGAGTACTGATAGCTGTGGCGGCCTGCTGGCGGCGCCCGTGGCCGACACCCTCAAACAGGTTGATCCCGACTCCGGCCGGGTCCGGGGTACCGCCGACCGGCGGCAGTTGTGGCGGGCCCTGACCCCCCAGATGTTCCGTTACGGCGATCTGCTGCCGGCCCTGGAGGCCGGCATCGCCAGGCACCCCGGAGCCATCACCGACGAGGCCTCCGCCATGGAGCTGGCGGGCTGGCAGCCCAGGGTAGTGGAAGGGCGCACCGACAATATCAAGATTACCGTTCCGGAGGACCTGGCGCTGGCGGAGTTCATACTGGCCCGCCAGGCCGCCGGCTGAATCCTACCAGCATCAGGCAGATATCATGAGAATAGGTCAGGGCTTTGATGTCCACGCGTTCTGCGACGGCTCCGGAATCATCCTCGGCGGGGTACCCATTCCCTGCCAGCGGGCGCTGAAGGCCCACTCCGACGGTGACGTACTGCTGCACGCGGTGGCCGACGCACTGCTGGGGGCGGCAGCGCTGGGGGATATCGGCCACCTGTTCCCGGATACCAGCGATGAGTGGGCCGGGGCCGATAGCCGGGTGCTGCTGCGGGAAGTGCGCCGCCAGATCGCCGAACGGGGCCTGACCGTGGTGAACCTGGACAGCACCATTATCGCCCAGGCGCCCAGGATGGCCCCCCATATCGATGCCATGAGACAGCATATCGCCGAGGACCTGGGCATTGCCATGGACCGCGTCAGCGTCAAGGCCACCACCACCGAGAAACTGGGCTTTACCGGCCGGGGTGAGGGCATCGCCTGTGAAGCGGTGTGTCTGCTGGACGACATCCGCTCATGAGTGGCTGGCGGCTGGACTGGCCCTGGCCCGGCGAAGGTCCCGTCGGCCGGGCACAGCTGAAAGCCCGCCCTGAGGATTTCTGCGTCACCGAAAAGCTGGATACCGGCGGCCCGATAATCGAACTCGATCCGCGCCCCGACCCTGGCCCGGCAATTCCGGGGCAGGGCGAGCATCTTCTGGTGTACCTGGAGAAGACCGGCGACAACACCCCCTGGGTCGCGCACCGGCTCGGGGAGATGGCCCGCTGCGGGGATCGGGGCGTGGGCTATTGTGGCCTGAAGGATCGCCATGCGGTGACACGTCAGTGGTTCAGTATCCAGCGCCCCGGCCAGGAAAGCACCGATGGGGCCTTTATCCGCCAGCTTCAGCAGCACTGGACGGTGCTGGCCGTGGCCCGCAGCGGGCGCAAACTGCGTACCGGTGAGCACCAGGCCAATCACTTCCGGATCCGGCTGCGCAACCTCTCCGGAGACCCGGACGCCATTGAAACCCGCCTGGAAACCCTTCGCCGGGAGGGCTGCCCGAACTATTTCGGGCAGCAGCGTTTCGGTCATGCCGGAGGCAACCTGGAACGGGCGGTGGCCATGGCAACAGGCCCGGACCGGCGCCGCCGGGGCGGTCGCGCCGGTGGGGGCGCCCGCCAGGGGCTCTATCTGTCCGCGGCCCGATCCTGGCTGTTCAATGAAGTACTGGCCGAGAGGGTTGAGCGACAGGACTGGCAGCAGATGCTCGACGGCGAGCCGGCCCCCTGGCCATCCGGCCCTCTGTGGGGTGATGGCGGTACCCTGGCAACCGGTGCCCAGGAAGCCCTGGAGCGGGAGGTGGTGGCCCGCCATCCGGAGGTGGCGGCGGTGTTTGCCGGCAGCCGTATGGCCCCCGAGCGCCGGCCCCTGGTGCTGGCGCCGGCGGATCTGGCCTGGGCGTTTTCCGGAGCCGGGGACGCGCCCTCGCTGGATGTGTCCTTCACCTTGCAGCCGGGGCAGTATGCGACAACACTGCTTGGCGCCGTGGTTGCGATCGGGGAGGCCCCGTAATGAAAGTCGTCCCTTCAGATGGCCGGAATGCTCCACCGTGACAGAAATGCCATCGTTAATCCGTTAGAATCCCGGAACAGCTTCTATCACGAGGCAGCCCGGTACCCCGAAGCACCGGCTGCCATGACACTTTCGGAGAGAATGGAAATCGTGCGTATTCTGCTGTCGAACGATGACGGGGTGCACTCCCCGGGGCTGGTTGCCCTGCACGCCGGCCTGGAAGGCCTGGCCGAGCTGGAGGTGGTGGCCCCCGACCGGGACCACAGTGGCGCCAGCAACTCCCTGACCCTGAACCGGCCCCTGACGGTGGAACGGCATCCCGGCGGGTTCCGGTCGGTGGATGGCACCCCCACGGACTGCGTGCACCTGGCGGTCAACGGCCTGTTCGATGCACCCTTCGACCGGGTGATCTCAGGGATCAATACCCACGCCAACCTGGGCGACGACATTATCTATTCCGGCACCGTGGCGGCCGCCACCGAGGGTCGCCACCTCGGGCTGCCGGCCATCGCCGTTTCGCTGGTCAACGAAGGCCATTTTCACTACGAGACCGCGGCTAGGGTGGTACGCGCGCTGCTGGAACGGGAGGACTGGCCGGATCTGGGCGGGCGCTGCATTCTCAATGTGAACGTGCCGGATGTGCCCTGGGAAGCCATTGCCGGCTTCCGGGTCACCCGCCTGGGTCACCGGGGCCGGGCCGAGGGCGCGGTGCCCATGACCTGTCCGAGGGGCAAATCCCGTTACTGGATCGGCGCTGCGGGTGAAGGGGCCGACGCGGGACCGGGCACCGACTTTCATGCAGTCAGCCAGAACCATGTTTCCATCACGCCGGTGCACATCGATATGACCCGGCACGAAGCCCTGTCATCCCTGAGGCAGTGGGTGGAGGCCGTACACTGATGGTCGCCATCGACGGAATAGGAATGACATCCCGCCGCACGCGCCTGCGGCTGATACAGCGCCTGCGGGAGTCCGGCATTGGTGATGAACGGGTACTCACCGCGATGGAGGAGGTTCCCCGCCACATCTTTCTCGACGAAGCGCTCTCCCACCGGGCCTATGAAGATACGGCCCTGCCGATAGGCTACAGCCAGACCCTGTCGCAGCCCTACATCGTTGCCCGCATGACGGAAGTGCTGATGAGCGAGAGTCCCGCCAGGGTGCTTGAGCTGGGCACTGGCTCCGGTTATCAGACCGCCGTGCTGGCCCGTCTGTGCGACGAGGTATTCAGCGTCGAACGTATCAAAGCGCTTCAGGACCGGGCCCGCGAGCGCCTGCACCTGCTGAAGATCCGCAACGTCATGCTGCGTCTGGCCGGCGATGCCATGGGCTGGCCCGAGGCCGGACCTTACGACGGCATTCTGGTGACCGCGGCACCGCGGACTGTGCCCCGGGAGCTGCTGGACCAGCTCGCTGATGGCGGCGTCATGGTGATTCCGGTGGGGGAAGAGCAGCAGATGCTGGTAAAGATCACCCGGGACGGCGAACAGTTCCATACCGAAGATATCGAGCCGGTGCGGTTTGTCCCTCTGCTGGGAGGAGTGGTGCGTTGAAGGGAATCCGACACTACAGCGGAGTGTTCCTAAGAGGCGTGGCCATGGGCGCCGCCGACGTCGTACCGGGGGTGTCCGGTGGCACCGTTGCCTTCATTACCGGTATCTACTTCCGTCTGCTCGGGGCGATCGCGGCAGTGCCCACCGCGGTCTTCTATGATCTGCTGCGAGGCCATCCGCGCCGGTTCTGGCATCAGGTGGATGGCGCCTTCCTGGCCAGCCTGCTGATGGGCATCCTGGTCAGCATCGGGACCCTCGCCAACCTGATCACCTGGGCGCTTGACACATACCCGGTGGCCATGTGGAGCTTCTTTTTCGGGCTGATCGCGGCCTCGGTCTGGCATGTGCTTGGACAGCTGAAGCAACCCCGCTGGTGGCTTGCGTTGCCCCTTGCCGCCGGCGCTGCCTTTGCCTGGTGGGTAACCACCCTGTCCGCCGGTCAGATCAATCCCGGGGGGCTGAGCTATTTCCTGGCCGGCGCGCTGGCCATCTGTGCCATGATTCTGCCCGGCCTGTCGGGGAGCTTCATCCTGCTGGTCATGGGCATGTATGCGCCGGTGCTGACGGCTGTGCGTGAGTTCGATATGGCGGTTGTCGGTCTGTTCCTGGCCGGCTGTGTACTGGGACTGCTGAGCTTCGCCCGCCTGCTTGGTTATGTGCTGAGAAAGGCCCACGACCTGGTGCTGGCGGTGCTCACCGGTTTCATGGTGGGAGCGCTGAACCGGGTGTGGCCCTGGCAGGAGGTGGTCCGGTGGCGAACCGACAGTAGTGGAAATCAGGTACCCGTTGAGCAGGTGACGGTCTCTCCCATGCGTTATGCTGAAGTCACCGGCGAACCGGCGCAGATACCGGTTGCCATCCTGGCGTTACTGATGGGAGTGGCTCTGGTGATGGTTGGTGAATGGCTGGCGTCACGCTCCGGGTCCGTCACAACTGAAGCGTGATGTGGTTGGCTTTTTGGTGCCGGTGACCTTGCCATAGTGTGCTGTGGTTCACGCTATTTTCGGGCTATGTGTTACTTTTTGCGGGTTGACTGTTTCGTTAGGTAACACCTGATTCGCTTGAGGTAACCCGGACATGTTTACAAAAGACGCAATAAATTAGTGGGTTAGAGGATGTACTGGTAAGTCGTGCTAAGCTGATAAGATAATTTTGACATAAAAAAGATATCAATATATCTGTGATTTATACTTCCAGTCGGCAATACACGGGTTCCGGCACCCGTTCCCGCATCCATAGTGCATGGGTGCGCACTCTCCTTGTGCTGATCCTGACGGGGCTTGCGCTGCCGGCCCTTGTGGGCTGCAATACAGCGTCCATCTACGGGGACGATGCCTACAATCCGCCCGTGTACTGGGGCCGCCATGTGGTGGACCAGGGCGAGACCCTGTACAGCATTGCCTGGCGATACGGTCGCGACTACCGGGAGCTGGGCAACGCCAATAATATTGACCCGCCTTACCGGATCCGTCCGGGCCAGGTCATACGCCTGGACCGGCGTGGCCGGGTTCCCGCGGATGCACCGAAGGCCGCGTCGGCACCCAGGTCGCCGCCAGCCGCCACGTCCCGCCCGAAACCCGCTCCGAAGTCACAGCCTGCCCCCTCGGTCACCAGGAAGCCCGATACCAGCGTCGACCTGTCCCGCCAGAGTCAGACGGTGTCGGATATCAACTGGCGATGGCCTCATGTTGGCACCGTAATTGCAAAATTTTCTACATCCGGAAAGGTCAATAAGGGCATTGACATAGCCGGTAATGCCGGGGATCCGGTAAAGGCGGCCGCCGATGGTAACGTGGTTTATTCTGGCAGCGGCCTGCTTGGATACGGCAACCTGATTATCATCAACCACAATGAGCACTACCTTAGCGCGTACGCACACAACCGGCGCATTCTGGTGAAGGAAGGGGAGGACGTGAAGCAGGGCCAGACCATCGCCGAGCTGGGCAGTACCGGTACCGATGACAACAAGCTTCACTTCGAGATCAGGAAGCAGGGTAACCCCGTAGATCCTCTGCCATACCTTCCCCGACGCTAGTGCGGTAGGGTTGAAGATAGAGAGAACCGGTAAAAAAAGCACAAGGAGGTGAAAAAATTACAAAAAACGACAGCTTCTGTCGCCAGACAGAGATCCGGGCCGAAGCGTTACCAGGCGCCGAAGACCGTTGTCGCGCCACAGCCCGGAATACAAAAGTCCCTAGTCGGGCTGGTCGAATCAAGAAGACGCGAGGTCCGCAACAAGAATAAGTAGCGGATGGAAATCCGGCAGTGGACCGGGCGCTCACAGACTCCCGAGCCCGGGCCTGCCGACAGGATTCATTTGATAGGCGGGGCAAGAGTTATGTCTGCAGAACATGAAGAAATGATTGTTGATCGTGTTGCTGATGTAGAAGAGACTGAAGACGAAGTTGAAACCCCAGAGGCTTCCAGCGACGCCACCCCTGGCAGATCGGGGGCGGCCGCCGAACAGGATGAACCGGACTTCACTCCCCACGGCCGCTATTTCGGCACCCAAAAGCAGCTGGATGCGACCCAGCTCTACCTCAATGAAATCGGCTTCTCGCCACTGCTGACCCCGGAAGAGGAGGTGTATTTCGCACGCCTGGCCCGCAAGGGGGAAGAGGCCGGACGCAAGCGGATGATCGAGAGCAACCTGCGCCTGGTGGTCAAGATTGCCCGGCGCTATGTCAACCGTGGCCTTACCCTGCTGGACCTCATTGAGGAAGGCAACCTGGGGCTGATCCGTGCGGTGGAGAAGTTTGACCCCGAGCGGGGCTTCCGCTTCTCCACCTACGCCACCTGGTGGATCCGCCAGACCATCGAGCGGGCCATCATGAACCAGACCCGCACCATCCGTTTGCCCATCCACGTGGTCAAGGAACTCAACCTGTACCTGCGGGCGGCCCGTGAGCTCACCCAGAAACTGGACCACGAGCCATCGGCGGAAGAAATTGCCCGCATGGTGGACAAGCCGGTGCCCGACGTGGAAAAAATGCTGGGGCTGAACGAGCGTGTCGCCTCAATGGATACCCCGATCGGCGCCGGCGGCGAGAAGTCGCTGCTGGATACGGTACCGGACGAGGGCGCCTCGGACCCGGCCGACCTGTTGCAGGACAACAATCTCTGTTCCTGCCTGGAGAACTGGATCGACCAGCTCAGTGACAAGCAGCAGGAAGTGCTGGCCCGCCGTTTTGGCCTGCGGGGCTACCCCACCTGCACCCTGGAAGAGGTTGGCCAGGAGATTGGCCTGACCCGGGAACGGGTGCGCCAGATCCAGGTGGAGGCTCTGCGGCGCCTGCGGGAGATCCTGGAAAAGGAGGGGCTCTCCAGTACCCTGCTGTTCAAGTGACGGACCCGCATTTGAGCTAGACATCGTGTTTTGAAAAGCCGGCTGCCTGCAGCCGGCTTTGTTGTTTCGGGAACACGGCCTGTGCCGGAGTTGCAATTGGCTCTCCCGGATGGCGGTCAGTCTCCGGTATGATAGTTCCCGGCCCCGGCAACGGGGCGAGAATAATCACAAACAGGAGTCATCTATGGCAAAGCGTGTAACAGGGGCGGTTCTGGGCTTATGGTTGACAACGCTGCTGGCGGCCAGCGCAGGCGCCGAAACGGTCAACGGGGTTGAACTGAGAGAGACGCTGGAAGCCGGTGACAGCGAGCTGGTGCTTAACGGCGCCGGGGTGCGCTCGAAGTTCTTTATCAAACTCTACGTGGCGGCCCTGTACCTGCCCGCGGCATCAGCGGATGCCGAGGCGATCCTGTCCGCCGATGAGCCCCAGGCCATCGCGCTTCATGTCACTTCCGGGCGCATCAACAGCGACAACATGACCGAGGCGACCCTGGAAGGTTTCGAGAAGTCCACCGGCGGCGATCTGGCGCCCATCCAGCAGGAGGTGGACGAGCTGCTCAAGGTCTTTGCCGACGAGATCAGTGAAGGCGATGTGTTCGATCTGGTCTATGTGCCCGAAGAGGGTGTGCGGGTCATCAAGAACGGAGAGCTGGGCAAGACCATCGGTGACCGGGAATTCAAGGAAGCCCTGTTCGGCATCTGGCTCTCGGATGAACCCGCCCAGGGCAGTCTGAAGGACGATATGCTCGGCGACTGAGCCCGCCCCCCGTCCATGTCGGGGCGACCTTGTGGTCGACCCTGGCGTCGTGAGGGCTGCCTCTATTCCAGATACTCCCGCTTACCGGGAAATTCGCACAGATCCTCGATAATGCAGGCCCCGCACTTTGGCTTTCGAGCCGTGCAGGTATAGCGCCCGTGCAGGATCAGCCAGTGGTGGGCGTCCATCAGAAACTCCTTTGGCACCAGACGCATAAGGCGCTTTTCCACTTCCAGCACATTCTTGCCCGGGGCGATACCGGTACGGTTGGAGACCCGGAAGATGTGGGTGTCCACCGCCATGGCGGGCTGGCGGAAGGCGGTATTGAGCACCACGTTGGCGGTCTTGCGGCCTACCCCCGGCAGGGCTTCCAGTTCCTCCCGGGTATCCGGCACCTCGCCGCCGTGCTTTTCGATCAGGGCGCGGCAGGTCTTGATGACGTTCTCGGCCTTGCTGTTGTACAGGCCGATGGTCTTTATGTACTCCTTCAGTCCGTCCACCCCAAGGGCCAGGATCGCCTCCGGCGTATTGGCGACGGGAAACAGCCTGGCGGTGGCTTTGTTGACCCCCACATCCGTGGCCTGAGCGGACAGTATGACCGCAACCAGCAGTTCAAAGGGGGTACTGTAATTGAGCTCCGTGGTGGGCTCCGGGTTGGCCTCCCGCAGGCGGCGGAAGATCTCGGTGCGTTTCTGTCGGTTCATGGTGCCGGTCGGTTCCCCCTCGGTCAGGAAATATTACCGGTGACACGCACCCGCTTGCTGCCGGGGGCCACGGTTTCCGTCTGGCGGGCCTGGCGCCGCGCCTGCAGTTGGTTGTCGATGCCGTTCTTGAGGGCGATAAGCAGACCCAGGCCGACAAAGGCCCCCGGGGGCAATACCATGAACAGCATGTCCGGGTAGTCCCGGAACACCTGAACCGTCCAGTCCGCCGCCATGGGGCCCAGCAGCAGGTCCATGTCGGCAAAGAGCGTGCCCTGGCCGATGAGTTCACGCATGGCACCCAGAACCACCAGTACGGCGAGAAAGCCCAGCCCCATCATGGTGCCGTCCAGCAGGGCGGGCGCCGGGGTAGTCTTGGACGCGAAGGCGTCGGCGCGGCCGAGAATGGCGCAGTTGGTCACGATCAGCGGAATAAAGATACCCAGGATCTGGTAGAGCTCGTAGGTAAAGGCCTGCATCAGCAGCTCGGCACAGGTCACGAAGGAGGCGATGATCATCACGAAGGCGGGCAGGCGCACCGAGTCACTGACGAAATTGCGGATCAGCGACACCGCCAGGTTGGACCCCATCAGCACCATCAGGGTGGCGATGCCCAGGCCCAGGGCATTGACCACCGTGCTGGTCACCGCCAGCAACGGGCAGAGCCCCAGTACCTGAACCAGGGCCGGGTTGTTGGTCCACAGGCCATCGCGGATGATGTCAGCGCTGGATTTGGTGCTCATATCAGCCTCGCTCCCTGTTCTGTCGACGGCCGTTGCTCCGGACCCCGTCAGTGTTGGCACCTGTGGCAGACAGAATGTCCTGGCGGTGCTCACGGAAATAGACCAGTGTGCGCTGGACCGCCTTGACCACCGCCCGGGGGGTGATGGTGGCGCCGGTGAACTGATCGAACACACCGCCGTTCTTTTTCACGTTCCAGTGGCGGGGTTCGGGATTTTCCAGGGACCGCCCCTCGAAGGACAGCACCCAGTTGGACTTCTTCAGTTCGATACGGTCACCCAGGCCGGGGGTCTCCCGGTGGCTGGTAACCCGCACCCCCAGCACCTCTCCCGACAGGTCCACCCCCCCCAGCAGGTGAATGTCGCCGGAATAGCCATCCGGGGCCACCACCGGAAATATCAGCCCCACGGGCTGGCCGTCCCGGCGGGCCACCCAGGCAGTGACGGGCCCGTCCGTGGCGAGCCCGTCACTGGCGGGGAGGGTCACCCTATCATTGAGCAGGTCGTTGTCATGGGCACTCTGGGGGATGATCTCGAACAGCGCCGCTGCCTCGGCCCGGGCGGTCTGCTCACCGATGCGTTCTTTGGTGAGCTGCTGGGTGAGGGCGATGGTTCCGCCGGTGATCACCGCGAACAGGGCCAGGCCAAGGGCGCTGCGACGGATGGAATGGGCCAGTGCTGCCATGAAACCTTACCCCGTCTTGCCCGGTACACCGCGCCGGGGCTTGTGATGCCCGTAGGTGCGTGGCGGCGTGTAGTGGTCGATAAAGGGTACGGCGAAGTTCATCAGCAGCACGCTGAAGGCCACCGCATCGGGATAGTTGCCCCAGCTGCGTATGATGTAGATGAGCACGCCGATACCGGCCCCGTAGATCAGCTTGCCCTGGTGGCTGGTGGCGGCGGATACGGGGTCGGTGGCGATAAAGAAGGCGCCCAGCATGGTGCCGCCGGCCAGCAGGTGCAGAAACAGGGGCGCGTACATATCCGGGTTGCTGCCAAAGGCCAGGCTCATCAGGCCCAGGCCGGCCAGCAGGCTGACGGGGATATGCCAGGTGATGATCCGCAGGGCGATCAGCGCCAGGCCGCCCAGCAGGAAGGCGCCGTTGACCCATTCCCAGCCCCGGGCCACACCGGCCCCGAAGGTGGGATGCTGCAGCACTTCCGCGGCGGTGTGGGTGGCAATCTTGTGTTTGTACTCGTCCAGTGGGGTGGCCATGGTGTAGGC
>JBMCIH010000017.1:0-11683 GCA_048617055.1 Marinobacter sp.
CATCCCACTCGTCCCACAGAGCCGCCAGCTCGCTGACCAGTTCCGGCCGGTCGTGGGCCAGCAGGGTGATGCCCGGAGCCCGTGCCCGTATCTGTCTGAGAAGGTCAGTGTACGCCTCCGGCGCCAGCGACCGCATCCGGGGCATGATCCAGCCGCCCTCCGTTCGGGGGAGCCCCGCCTCCAATTGGTTCAGGGCAGTTGCGGTATCCGCGGCGTCGCCGGTGATGGCGAGCAGCGGCGGAAGGCGGACAGCGGCGATGATGGGCCGGTTGGCGGGCGGGAAATCAGGGGCGATGAGATCCTCAGGCGCCATCCAGAATACCGGCTGGCCTTCCATACCCCGGGGTTCACCCTCCGATTCGTGGCATTCCCAGACATCCAGAAAGACTTCCTTGTCGCCATAGTCATGGCGAATGCCAATCAGTGGCCGCAGACACTCCGGCGCGACCGTAATGGCCGTTTCCTCCCATAACTCACGGACCAGGGCCTGGCGAGCGGACTCGCCGGGCTCCACCTTGCCGCCGGGGAATTCCAGCAGGCCGCCCTGATGGGCGGCCTGTGGACGCCTGGCGATCAGCATCCGGCCATGGCGCCAGACCACGCCTACTGCCACATGGACGACCTTGTGGTGTGCTGGCGTCATGTCAGGTGCGATATTCCGCGTTGATGGTGACATAGTCGTGGGAGAAGTCGCAGGTCCATACCCGTTCCCCGACCCGGCCCCGCTTGAGGTCGATGAGGATGGTGATGTCCTGCTGATTCATGATCGCCTGGCCGCGGGCCTCGGTGTAGTCGTCGGCCCGCCCGCCGTTGCGCACCAGGCACACATCCCCGAGGAAGATCTCGATCGCCTCCAGGTCCAGGCCTTCAACGCCGGCCCGGCCCACCGCCGCCAGGATCCGCCCCCAGTTGGGGTCAGAGGCAAACAGCGCGGTTTTCACCAGGGGCGAGTGGGCAACCGTGTAGGCAACGTCCAGGGCTTCATGCTGGCCGGCCGCGCCGGTGACCTCGATGGTGACGAACTTGGTGGCGCCCTCGCCGTCTTTCACGATGGCGTGGGCCAGCTCCAGGTAGACCTCCTGCAGGGCCTCCCGTAACGCCGGATAGTGCTCGCTGTCGACGGTGGCCACGCCCACGCCTGACTCGCCGGTGGCGATCAGCATGCAGGCGTCGTTGGTGGAGGTGTCACCATCGATGGTGATGCGGTTGAAGGACTTTTCCCCCAGCTCACTGCTAAGGCTCTGCAGCACGCCGGGTGCAATGGACGCATCGGTGGCGATGAAACCCAGCATGGTGGCCATGTTCGGCCGGATCATGCCGGCCCCCTTGCTGATACCGGAAATGGTGACGGTTTTGCCGCCAATCTCCAGTTGCCGGCTCGCGCCTTTGGGGCGGGTGTCAGTGGTCATGATACCCGCCGCCGCCTTGGCCCAGTGATCCGGCGAGAGGTCGGCCAGGGCCGCCGGCAGGACCGCCACTACCTTGTCCACCGGCAGGGGTTCACCAATAACACCGGTGGAGAATGGCAGCACCGAATGGGCCCGCACACCCGCTTCCTTTGCCAGCGCCTCGCAACAGGCATTGGCGTCCCGCATCCCCCGCTCCCCGGTGCCGGCATTGGCGTTGCCGGTATTGATCAGCAGGTACCGGGGCTCCCCTTCTTCCAGATGGCTGCGGGTGACGTGAACCGGCGCTGCACAGAACTGGTTGGTGGTGAAGATGCCGGCCACCCGACTGCCCTTGGACAGTTCGATCACCACCACGTCCTTACGGCCGGGCTTCTTGATACCGGCGCTGGCCACACCCAGCCGGACACCGGCCACCGGAAAAAACCGTTCGGGCATTGTTGCCGGGCCTACCGCCATAGCTTCCTCCTTCAGGGCCACCTGCCGGCGGCCGCCGGAATTCATCGCGTGGAACAAAAACGCCCGCAGCCCCGTCGGTACGGAGGCGGGCGTGTGTCAGTTCATGGCTGCGGCTGCCTCAGGCCAGCCTGCCGCAGCACTGCTTGTACTTCTTGCCGGACCCGCACGGACAGGGCTCGTTGCGGCCCACCTTGCGCTCCTGACGAACGAAGGTTTCCGGCATCGGGGCCTGGCTTCGCTCGCCCTGGCCCTGTTCGCCCTGCTCGGCCTGGGTGGCGCTGGTCTGGTCGTGGCGCATGCGGGCAGCGGCCAGTTCCTTTTCCAGCTGCTCCCGGCGCTGGCGCTCCACCTCTTCCATTTCCTCCCGGGTCTGCACCTTGACATGGCACAGCACCCGGGTGATGTCCCGCTTCATGGTATCGAGCATGGACTGGAACAGATTGAAGGCCTCGCGCTTGTATTCCTGCTTGGGGTTCTTCTGGGCGTAGCCCCGCAGGTGAATGCCCCGACGCAGGTGGTCCATATTGGACAGGTGTTCCTTCCACAGGGTATCGAGTACCTGCAGGAACACCTGCTTCTCGAACTTGCGCATGGACTCGGCACCGACCACTTCTTCCTTTGCCCGATAGGCCGCGATCACTTCCCCGAGAATACGCTCGCGCAGCTTTTCCTCGTAGAGCTTGTTGTCTTCGTCAAGCCACTGCTGGATGGGCAGATCGATGGCCATTTCCGACGACAGCTGCGCCTCCAGGCCCGGCACATCCCACTGTTCCGGCATGCTCTGGGGGGGTATGAACTCGCTGATGGTCTCTTCCACCACGTCGGCGCGAATGCCGTCGATGATCTCCGAGATGTCCTCCGATGCCATAACCTCGTTGCGCTGCTCATAGATGACGGTACGCTGGTCATTGGCCACATCGTCGTATTCCAGCAGGGTCTTGCGCATGTCGAAGTTGCGGCCTTCCACCTTGCGCTGGGACTTCTCGATGGCGTTGGTGACCATGCGGTGCTCGATGGCCTCGCCCTTTTTCATGCCCATGGCCTGCATCAGCTTCTTGACCCGGTCGGGGGCGAAGATGCGCATCAGATTGTCTTCCAGCGACAGGAAGAAACGGGAGGAACCCGGGTCACCCTGACGGCCGGCCCGGCCCCGGAGCTGGTTGTCAATCCGGCGGGACTCGTGGCGTTCGGTGCCGATAATGTGCAGGCCGCCGGCCGCCACCACCTGCTGGTGGCGCTCCTGCCAGTCCGCCTTGATCTGGTCGATCTGCTCCTGGGTCGGGTTTTCCAGCGAGGCCACCTCGGTTTCCCAGTTGCCACCGAGCATGATGTCGGTACCCCGGCCGGCCATATTGGTGGCAATGGTAACGGCCCCGGGACGACCGGCCTGGGCAATAACCTGGGCCTCACTCTCGTGGTGCTTGGCGTTGAGGATCTTGTGCTCGATCCGTGCCTTCTTGAGCAGCGACGACAGCAGCTCGGACGCCTCTACCGAGGCGGTACCCACCAGCACCGGACGGTTCTCGGCGGTGACGTCCTTGATCTCGTCAATAATGGCGTGGAACTTCTCTTCCTGGGTGAGGTAGATCAGGTCGTTATAGTCGATTCGCTGGATTGGCTTGTTGGGCGGAATCACCACCACGTCCAGGCCGTAGATCTGGCGAAATTCGAAGGCTTCCGTATCCGCGGTACCGGTCATGCCGGCAAGCTTGTCGTACATGCGGAAATAGTTCTGGAAGGTGGTGGAGGCCAGGGTCTGGCTCTCCGCCTTGATCTCCACACCTTCCTTGGCCTCGATGGCCTGGTGCAGGCCCTCACTCCAGCGGCGGCCGGGCATGGTCCGGCCGGTGTGTTCGTCGACGATCACCACCTGGCCGTTCTGCACCAGGTAGTCCACCTCCCGGTGGAACAGGTGATGGGCACGCAGCGCGGAATGGACATGGTGCAACAGCGCCAGATTGGCGGCGGAGTACAGGTTCTCGCCTTCCTTGAGCAGGCCCCGGCTGAGCAGCAGCTCCTCTACCTTTTCGTGGCCAGCTTCGGTGAGCTCCACCTGGCGGGATTTCTCGTCAATGGTGAAATCGCCGGTGGGATCACCCTCCTCAGGCACCTCGCCCTTCTCCAGTGACGGAATCAGGGTGTTGATTTCCCGATAAAGCCTGGAGCTGTCCTCGGCGGCGCCGGAAATGATCAGCGGTGTGCGGGCCTCGTCAATCAGGATCGAGTCCACCTCGTCGACAATGGCGTAATTCAGCGGGCGCTGAACCTTGTCCTGAAGACTGAACGCCATGTTGTCCCGCAGGTAGTCAAAGCCGAACTCGTTGTTGGTGCCGTAGGTGATGTCCGCCTGATAGGCAGCCCGCTTTTCCTCGGCGGGCTGCCCGGAAACCACCACCCCGACGGTCATGCCCAGGAAACGGTAAAGCCTGCCCATCCATTCCGAGTCACGACGTGCCAGGTAGTCGTTGACCGTCACCACATGCACACCACGCCCGGCCAGGGCATTAAGGTAAACGGCGGCGGTGGCCACCAGGGTCTTGCCCTCACCGGTCTTCATCTCGGCGATGTGGCCCTCGTGCAGCGTCATGGCGCCGATAAGCTGGACGTCGAAGTGGCGCATGCCCATCACCCGGCGGCTGGCCTCACGAACGGTGGCGAAGGCCTCAGGCAGCAGCTGGTCGAGGGTCTCGCCTTTCCCGAGGCGGTCACGGAATTCGGTGGTTCTGGCCTGCAACTGCTCGTCAGTCAACGCGGTCAGGGCCTCCTCGAGCTCATTAATGCGCGCGACAACCTTGCGCATCCTTTTGATCTCGCGGGCGTTTTTACTGCCGAACATCTTCGTTGCAAGCTTCGTGAACATAGACCACTGCTTCTTTGATTAAACGGACGAAGCCGGCATTCTAACCTTATTTTGCAAGAGGACAAAAGGCAGTCGGTCTTCAGGGAGGCGGGGAGGGCCCCGCAAACCTGGGCTGGGTCACACAGGGCGGTTCAGGCAGGGAGCCGGTTGGCCATTTTCGCCGGTCAGGGCCAACTGGCGTACCGCCAACCTGGTGCCGGTGTTCCGGTCAGCGGGACGCCCGCTGGATGTATTTGACGGGGTCTTTTGCCTTGCCGTTTTCCAGCACTTCAAAATGCACATGGGGACCGGTGGAGCGGCCTGTCGACCCCATGCGGGCAATGGTCTGACCCTTCTGGACAACCTCGCCGGTTTCCACCTCGATGCTCTTGGCATGGGCGTAGCGGGTCACCAGCCCCTCTCCATGCTCGATCTCAACCAGGTTGCCATACCCATGGCGGTCACCGGCAAAGGTCACGACACCGGCGGCCACGGCAATAATCTTGCTGTCTTCTTTCCCGGCCAGGTCGACCCCGTTATGCCAGGTGCGCTTGCCGGTAAAAGGGTCCGACCGGTAGCCGAAGCGGGACGACAGCCAGCCCCAGGTAATGGGACGACCCGCCACAAAACGCTCATCCTCCAGCCGCCGGCTTGATATGAGCGTATCCAGCAACCGCAGTTGCTGTTCGCGGTCACGGATGCGCCGGTCCAGTTCGCTGATCATGGTGGTCAGCTCGGGCGTACTGAAGGATTCCGCCGCGCCCGGGTCCTCCTCCGGGCCACCCACAGCCGGCGGCTCATCGAAGTTGAATTCCTCGCTGGCCACCGCGCCACTTTCTATAAACCGTTGGCCGAGGGCGTCCAGGCGCAGCAGTCTGCCCTGCATCTCGCCCAGGCGCAGCGTCATGGCGTCAACCTGCTCTCTGGCATCCCTTTCCAGACGGGCCAGTTCCTGCTGCTGGTCGTTGATCGTATTCTGCCACTGGGAAAGCAGCCAGGACGGAACCACCGGCTGGTCTGCCACCTGTGCCATGGCCGCCCGATAGCCACCCCAGGCGACCAGTCCCATCATCAGTAGAGCGGCAAACACCGCCAATATCAGTCCGCGGGTATGAAGGGTTACAACCTTTGACCGACCATGTTTCTGACCTACAAGGATGATGTTCATAGTTTCTGACCAGTTAGCTTTGACAAACCTCCCTGTCGCGACGTTCAGCATCCCTGTTTCCCTGGTGGAACCTCCGGCGCAATCTGGCGTCCGGGCACTGCAATCAGCTCCGGTGCGCCGGTCTGCGGAAGATAGTCCGGCGTCACAGATTAAAAGGAGACAGGCTTCTTCCTTTTTGCGGCCAGGCTGTTACGCTTCGTTAAGAAGAAACAGCCGGCCAGGCCCTGGTGTGACACTCCGGCATGGCTCCTGCTGTCCGGAAAGAGCCGGGTGAGCGCAGCAATTGTGGCACGTATCCCGCCAGAGGGCATGTTTCGGTTACACTTCGACACGCCAGTTAATGATTCACGGTATGCCAGACGTCGAGAGTGTATAAAATTAATAGCCATCACGTCGAGCTATAGGACATCTTCGATCGATGCGTATGAAAACCAGGCCATCCCTTTCCCTGTCTCCGGACAACCGTGACCAGCCCCGCCAGCTGCGGGAACTGATGGCCCGCGCCGCCCTGCACCACCAGGCGGAGCAACGGGTGCTCAGGGCGATACCAGCCGGTCTCGCCACCGGTGTACGGTTCGTCAGCTACCACGACGGGAAACTGGTGCTGCAGGCCGACAACGCCACCCAGGCCAGCCAGCTGCGGTTCCGCCAACGGGAAATCATGGCGGAGCTGAGAGAGGAAGAAGCCTTCCAGTTTGTCTGGAAACTGAAAGTCAGGGTGCAGCCCCGGCGCTATTCACTGAAGAAGCCGCCCGCACCCATGACACTCAGCAAAGAAAATGCCCGGCTCCTCAAAGAGGAGGCCGGGCACACGAAGGATAAAGCTCTACGCGAGGTTCTCGAAAAACTCGCCAGTCACGTCGACGATCCGTCGAACTGAGGCGTCCCGCCTCAGGCCGGGGCCGCCAGCACAGGCTTCATGTAGGAGATGGGCGCGGTTGCTTCGTCATCAAAGGTCACCACTTCCCACGCGTCCTCTTCCGCCTGCAGCTTGCGCAACAGCTTGTTGTTCAGGTCGTGGCCGGATTTCACTCCACGGAACTCACCAATCAGACTGTTACCCAGCAGGTAAAGATCGCCGATGGCATCCAGCACCTTGTGCTTGACGAACTCGTCATCGTACCGAAGGCCGTCCTCGTTGAGGATCTTGTAGTCATCGACCACGATGGCGTTATCAACGCTGCCCCCGAGCGCCAGATTCATCGCGCGAAGCTTTTCAATATCACGCATGAAGCCGAAGGTCCGGGCCCGGCTGACCTCTTTCACGAACGAGGTGCTGGAGAAATCGACCGTGGCGGTCTGGGCACGGCCCTTGAACACCGGATGGTCGAAGTCGATACCGAAGCTCACCTTGAAGCCCTCGAAAGGCAGGAAGGTCGCTTTCTTGTCGCCCTCTTCCAGCGTAACTTCCCTCTTGATGCGGATAAAGCGCTTGGCGGCGTCCTGTTCGGCGATGCCCGCCGACTGCAGCAGGAACACGAAAGGACCGGCGCTGCCGTCCATGATCGGCACCTCAGCGGCGCTGAGTTCCACAAAACAGTTGTCGATACCCAGGCCGGCCATGGCCGAGAGCAGGTGTTCTATCGTTGCAACCCGGACGCCATCCCTGACCAGCGTTGTCGACAGCATGGTTTCGCCTACGTTCTCCGCACACGCCCGGATCTCGACCACAGGGTCGAGATCGGTACGTCGGAAAACGATCCCCGTGTCCACCGGCGCGGGCTTCAGGGTCAGGTACACCTTTTCACCGGAGTGAAGGCCAACGCCAGTGGCACGAATGGTGTTTTTAAGCGTCCGTTGTCTGATCATCGGTACATATATCCGTCACAAAAGAACGATATCATCGAGCAAAAAACTGCGCGAATGATACCAGATAACGAGAGTGGATACCATTTAACCAACCGTTGTGTAACATAAAACCCACAACTCTCGCCGTTTGTGTGCATAAGGTCACAGGGCGAGCCGCAGCCCGCGCCCTGTCAACCACAATCCAACCAGACTATCAGTCCGCCTGACGCCGCAGGAATGCGGGAATATCGAGATAGTCCACATCCTGCTCATCAGAATCACGGCTCTGATCCACCGCCACATTACCCCGTGATACAGCACGACGACGCAACACCGCAGGCCGGTCAAGCTGATTGTAGTCGGTTGTGCCGTCCAGGGTGCGGGTGTTATCCACCACCTTGGTGGGTTTCTCCCGCTCGCCGCCCAGGCCGGTGGCCACAACGGTGACCTTCAGCTCGTCGGTCATCTCCGGATCAATGACGGTACCCACCACCACGGTGGCAGAATCCGAGGCAAACTCGCGGACGATATCGCCCACCTCAGAGAACTCGCCCAGGTTGAGGTCCATGCCAGCGGTGATATTGACCAGGATGCCCTTGGCGCCCTGCAGGTTGATATCTTCCAGCAGCGGGCTGCGCACGGCGGCTTCTGCAGCCTCCCGGGCCCGGTTTTCGCCGGTGGCGCGGGCGGTGCCCATCATGGCCATGCCCATCTCCGACATCACCGTTTTCACATCGGCAAAGTCGACGTTGATCATGCCATTGCGGGTAATCAGGTCGGCAATGCCCTGCACTGCGCCGAGCAGCACGTCATTGGCGGAGGCGAAGGCGTCCAGCAGGCTGGTCTTCTTGCCCATTACCGCCAGCAGCTTCTCGTTGGGAATAGTGATCAGCGAATCCACACTCTCTTCCAGATCCTTGAGGCCGGACTCGGCCACGCTCATGCGCTTGCCGCCCTCAAACTGGAATGGTTTGGTGACCACCGCCACCGTCAGGATGCCCATTTCCCGGGCCACTTCCGCCACAATGGGGGCCGCACCTGTGCCGGTGCCGCCACCCATACCGGCAGTGATGAAAACCATGTCCGCGCCCTTGATGGCGTCTGCAATACGGTCACGGTCCTCCATGGCCGCCTGGCGGCCGATTTCCGGGTTGGCGCCGGCGCCAAGGCCCTTGGTGATGTTGCCCCCGAGCTGGATCACCTGGCGCGCGTCCAGGTCATGGAGCGCCTGGGCATCGGTATTGGCGCAGATGAATTCAACCCCTTCCACATCGCTGTTGAGCATGTGCCGGACGGCGTTGCCGCCGCCGCCACCGACACCGATGACCTTGATCACAGCGTTCTGCTGTACGTTATCGATCAGTTCAAACATTCCCCTTCTCCTTCGCGCAATGGTTCAGCTGTTCAGCCCGACTCCGGCTGATTGTTTTTCGAGATACCTTCGTGTGATGCGTCTTGCCTCAGAAATGCCCGGTAAACCAGGCTTTCATGCGTTCCAGCAAAGAGGGTGCATCATCCCCCTTCAGAACGGGCCCCTGTCCCAGATCCATCTGGCGGAAGCCATGGATCAGCAACCCAACGCCGGTGGCGTAAATCGGGTTGTTGACCACTTCCGTCATACCGGCGACTGCCTGCGGTGAGGCCAGTCTTACCGGCATGTGGAAGATTTCCTCGGCCAGTTCCACTACCCCTTCCATGGTGGAGGAACCGCCGGTGACCACGATGCCCGCGGGTATCAGGTCTTCAAACCCGCTGCGGCGCAATTCGGACTGCACCAGGGTGAAGAGCTCCTCGTAACGGGGCTCGACCACTTCCGCCAGCGCCTGCCGGGACAGGTTGCGGGGCGCCCGGTCGCCCACGCTGGGCACTTTGATCGTTTCGTCAGCCCCGGCCAGTTGGGTCAGGGCGCAGGCGTACTTGATCTTGATGTCTTCGGCATTCTGTGTGGGCGTGCGCAGGGCCATGGCGATGTCGTTGGTGACCTGGTCGCCGGCAATGGGAATGACCGAGGTGTGGCGGATGGCGCCACCGGTGAACACCGCGATGTCGGTGGTACCGCCGCCGATGTCCACCAGGCACACCCCCAGCTCCTTCTCGTCCTCGGTCAGCACCGAATGGGCCGAGGCCAGCTGCTCCAGAATGATGTCGTCCACTTCGAGGCCACAGCGCCGCACGCACTTCTCGATGTTCTGGGCCGCGTTGACCGCACAGGTCACCAGGTGGACCTTGGCCTCCAGCCGCACGCCGGACATGCCCATGGGTTCCTTGATGCCCTCCTGGTTATCAATCACGAACTCCTGGGGCAGTATGTGGAGTATCTTCTGGTCGGCCGGGATCGCCACCGCCTGGGCGGCGTCGATGACCCTGTCAATGTCGGCCTGGGTCACTTCCCGGTCGCGGATGGCCACAATGCCGTGGGAGTTCAGGCTCTTGATGTGGCTGCCGGCAATGCCGGCGTACACCGAATGGATACGGCAGCCCGCCATCAGCTCGGCTTCCTCCACGGCGCGCTGGATCGCCTGCACGGTGGTTTCGATGTTAACCACCACTCCCCGCTTCAGACCCCGGGACGCATGGGAGCCAATGCCAACTACTTCGATGGTTCCGTCCAGTTTGCGTTTGCCGACGATGGCCACCACCTTGGAGGTGCCGATATCCAGGCCGACAATCATGTTTTCCGTATCAACTGATGACATGCGGTTCACCAATAACCCTGCTATGAATTGTTATCCGACCCGCGGTCCAGCGGTTTCCACCGGACCGCCACACCATTGGTGTAACGGGCATCAATGCGCTCCACCTGATCCGCCCGGCTGGCCAGTTGCTCGCCGTAGACGGTCAGGAAACGTTCAAACCGTTCCTCCACCTGGTCCCGCCCCAGGGCCACCTCGATGCCGTTGGCCAGGGTGATGGTCCAGGCGCCCCGTTCTTCAAGGGCCAGGCCGGCGAAGCCGACGCCACGGTCATCCAGGGCGTTCGCCATGGTGCGGCCCCTGTCGATAACCTCCCGGGACCGTCCCTCCGGGCCCCGCAGCCTGGGCAGACGCCCGGCCACTTCCCGGTTCGGCGGCAGGAAGACCTCGCCGGTACGGCTGATCAGTTCCCGGTCGTTCCAGTAGGCCAGGGGCTTGTGCTCGCGGATTTCAACCACCAGCCCATCGGGCCAGGCCCGGCGTACCGCGGCGCTCTCTACCCAGGGCCGCTGCTCCAGGGACTGCTTGATATCCGCCAGATCCGTGGTGAAGAAGCTCTCACCCAGCCAGCCGCCCGCGTGACGTTCCAGCGCGTTGCGGCTCTCACCCCTGAGTTCACCCACCACCTCCACATGCATGAACTGACGGTCCATCGCCGTCAAAAGCTGACCGCCGGCCCAGGGCAGCAACGCCGCCAGGAAAAGCACGACGGTACCGAGGCCCATTTTTCCCCAGGGCACCTCGCCCAACAGCTGCGACAGCACATCCAGCAGACCCTGCTCAGGCCCGGACGACGTCGCTCCGCGCCGCCTTGGCGGCTCGGAGGGAACGAAGCGGGCTCTCAGCAGCATCTGCTCAAGCATGGTCGTCCTCCCCGCCGGTCAGGGTGTCCTGCAGTATGCGAACCACCAGCTCGGACATGCCGATTCCTGCGGCCTGTGCCGCCATGGGTACCAGGCTGTGATCGGTCATGCCCGGAACCGTGTTAACTTCCAGCAGCCAGAACCGGCCCTCCTGGTCTTCCATGATGTCGACCCGGCCCCAGGTACGACCGCCCACCACCCGGAACGCTTCCAGAGCCAGGTTCTGGATCAGCGCCTCCTGCCATTCATCGAGCCCGCAGGGCACCTGGTAGCGGGTGTCGTCCGCCAGGTACTTGGCGTCGTAGTCGTAAAAGTCGTGATCGGTGCTCAGACCAATCACCGGCAGTGCCTGGTTCTGCAGGATGCTGACGGTGTATTCCGGCCCCTCGATCCATTCCTCCACCAGCACCAGGCCGGGATATATTTTCATATTTCCGAGAGTTTTATAAATATGCAGTTCTCTAATC
>JBMCIH010000018.1:0-11681 GCA_048617055.1 Marinobacter sp.
CTACCTGCCGGACTTCTCCGACCGGATTCTTACCGAACAGGAAGTCAGCTACCAGGCCTGGCTGCTCACCCGGCAACTGGCCCCCGAGGACCTGGCGGAGGAGATCCGCCGCAACAAGAAGGACTATGTGGAAACCGCCACCGGCTTTATCGACCTGGTAAAGACCACCCTGACCCCGGTGGACGTGGTGTTCGAGGAGCTGGGCTACAGCGACCGCCACCGCTACCTGATTGACCTGTTCCACGGCTTCGAGCAGTGGCGCAAGGCCCGCAGCCAGATCACCTACGCCGACATGCTTTACGAGCCGGTACTGGCCATCCACCAGAACCCCGCCCTGCAGCGGCTGGTGGGCAACAAGATGGACCTGGTGCTGGTGGACGAATACCAGGACACCAACGAGATCCAGCACCTGCTGCTGCGCTACGTGGCCGGCGAGCGGGCCAGGGTGACCGTGGTGGGCGACCCGGACCAGACCATTTACGAATTCCGCGGCGCCCGGCCGGAGTTCATCCTGCGCCGGTTCCGGGAGGAGTTCGACGAACCCCTGCAGCAGACCCTCAGCTACAGCTTTCGCTATGGTCACCGGGTGGCCCTGCTTGCCAACCACCTGATCACCCACAACCAGGGCCGCCACGACGTGCTCTGCCATGCCCATCCCTCGACCCCGGCCAGCCAGGTCCATTTCCATGAAAGTGCCCAGGACAGCCCCGTGGTGGTGCAGCTGCTGGAGGCCCTGCCGTCGGACCAACAGCAGCAGACCGCCATCCTGTTCCGGGTCTGGAGCCAGAGCGTGCCCATCGAGCTGCGTCTGCTGGCCCGGCAGATCCCCTACCGCATCGACGCCGGCAAGGGCGCCCTGTTCAGCCGCGAGGTGGAGGCCATCACCAGCCTGCTGCAGGTACTCACCGGCCAGCTGCCCCATATGGCGACCCACGACCGGCTGGAAGCCGCCCGCCACCTGCTGCGATTTCCCCATGTCGGGCTGAAGGAGCAGGAGCTTGGGCATCTGGCGCAGATGCTGGCCGGCTTCGACTCGGGCTGGGACCGCTGTCTGCTCAACCTGGACACCTCGGCTATGGGCCCCATGCCGGCCCGCAAGCTGCGCCGGCTGGGGGAGGCTCTGGCAGCGCTGGACGGGTTTTCCGGCTCCGTCGCGGGCCTGCTCGGCCAGTATGCGGAGCACACCGACCTGTTCGAGGGTATCCGCGGCCTGGCCCTGACCCACGAGACCGCCAACGAGCGTATCGATACCGTGCAGGGTTTTCGCGCCTATCTCGCCAGCCTCGATGTCTCCGCCCCCGAAGCCCTGGCGCACCTGCAGAACCTGCGCCGCCAGGCCCTGGAGAAACGGGACCGGAGCGATGCGCCGGACCGGGGCGTGCTGCTGTCCACCATTCACCGCACCAAGGGGCTGGAATGGCCGCGGGTAATCCTGCCGGGTCTGCAGGAGAAGTACCTGCCCTACAGCCCCCGCCAGCAGGACGACCTGCAGGCCTTTATGGAGAGCGAGCGGCGCCTGCTTTACGTGGCCCTGACCCGGACCCGTAACGAGCTGCACCTGATCACCCGGCCCGGAGGCCCGCGTCCGGCGGTGGATGCCGACCAGGCCCCGAGCCGCTTTGTGGCGGAGCTGTGTTTCGGCCTCAGCGAGCGTTTCGGGCACTGGCTGGATCAGCGGGACAGGGCGGGTGCCGGCGGCGCGGAGCTTTTCCGGGCCGACACCCCGCTAACCGCCGTGGCCCGGCGATACGCCAGCCGGGCCGGAGTCGAACTGACCGGTGAGGCGCCTGCGGAAGCGCCCGGGCACCCGGCCATCTGGCATTGCCGGCGCCTGACCCACGCCATTTTCGGCCCGGGGACCGTGCTGGCGGAAACCGATACCGCCTTTGACGTGCAGTTTGACGAGGGCCGCAAGCTCACCTTCAGCAAGAAAAGCGCGCACCTGTATTTTCGCCCCATGACGGACGCGTAATGAAGCCGCAACCGCCAGGCCAGCCCGGGTGTGTCGGTTACGGCAAACCCTGAGCCAGAATATCTTCCATATCAACAAATTGAGATCCGCCTCACATTTCACGCCGTATCGCCTTGGGTGAACGGACCGTTAGCTGGTTCCAAACCTTCCTTAACCTTCACTTGTAAGCGCCCGGTTACAAAACTTAACTTGGCGCAGTGCGCCGGGACCAGGGCGCCTTCATTTGCCAAGGAAAGAGGAACCCCCATGAACACAATCCGCCCCCTTACAGCGGCCATGCTCGCCGCTGCGATAACCGCACCGGCCCTGGCCGACGACAACATCCAGACCGTCTACCTGAACCCGTTCGCCGGCTACCAGTATTTCGACGACGACCGGGACCTGGACGAGGAGGCCACCTATGGCTTCGGCCTGGAATACCGGTTCCTGCCCCAGTGGGCGGTGGAGGCGGTTTACTCCCGCGCCCGGCCAGACCGCAAGCACACCAGTGGCGACGTCGACTTTGAGGAAATCCGGGTGGATGGCCTCTATTATTTCGGCAGCCAGGACGACAAGCTGAACCCCTACCTGGCGGTGGGTGCCGGTCACGCCGACTTCGACGGCGGCACCACCACGACACCCGGCACCGAGCATGACGAGACCCGGGTCAACCTTGGCGGTGGCCTGCGCTACAACGTGACCGACCTGGTATCCCTGCGGGGCGATGTGCGGGCCTTCCACGGCATTGACGAGAGCACCTTCGATGCCCAGGTCACCGCCGGCATCAGCCTCGCCTTCAGCCGCCGCACCAGCGAACCGGAGCCGGAACCGGAGCGGAAGCCGGAGCCCCGGCCCGAACCGGAATCCGACAGCGATGAGGACGGTGTGCCGGACAGCCGCGACCAGTGCCCGGACACCCCGGCCGGGGCCCGGGTCGACCGTAACGGCTGCGAACTGGACAGCGACGACGACGGTGTGGTCGATCGTCTGGATGAGTGCCCGAACACCGAAGCCGGCACCGAAGTGGACGAGACCGGCTGCGAGGTGGTAACCGTGGAAACCATTACCCTGTACATCACCTTCCCCCTGAACAGCGCGGAGATCGGGTCCGAATATGATGACGATATCCGTGAAGTGGCCGACGCCATGAAGGAAGACCGGGAAGTGTCCGTTGAGATCGCGGGGCATACCGACAGCACCGGCCCGGCGGATTACAACCGGGAACTCTCCCAGCGTCGTGCCGAGTCCGTGGCCGACCGCCTGGTGGAGCGGTACGACATAGACCGGGAGCGCGTCGATCCCGTGGGTTACGGCGAAGCCGACCCGGTGGCCAGCAACGAGACCGAAGGTGGCCGCGCCCGCAACCGCCGGGTTGAGGCCCGCCTCCAGATACGCCGTTAACCCGGACCTGGCTGTGCAACGGCAGGGGCGCTTGTGGGCGCGTCCTTGCCGTCGTCAGCCGCCCCTTACCGCATCCACCAGCAGATTGCGGGGCGTCAGGGAGCGCTCGCAGAAGGTGCCAACCCTGACCTGGTAGCCCGCCTCCTCCAGAAACAGGGCGTAATCCAGCACCAGCCAGAGTTCCAGCGGACGCCGGAACAGGTGCCGGATCAGTTCATGGCGCCGGACCTCCCGAAAACGCCGCACGCCATGGGCCTGCCAGTGCTGCCAGTCGACGGCCTCCGGCAGCGCCAGCCCTTTCCTTTGCGCCGCCCACCGGCAGAAGGCCTCGAACCCTTCCTGCATTAGCCGGGTCGGATGGGGTGGCAGGGGCAGATAGGTATCCTGCTGGCGCAAGTGCCGCTGCAAGCCATCAAAACCCAGCCGCCACTGGCTGGCCATCGCGGTCTGCTCCCGGACCCGGGCCGGTGCGGTGACGGTTTCCTGCACCGCCAGGCGCAGATCGTTCATGACCAGCGACAGGCAGTGGGGGTCATTCCCGGCCCTTGCCGACAGCGGGCGGTAGTCAGGGCCCCGGCCCAGATGGTAGCAGCAGGGGGAGAAGCTCAGCCGGGGCTGGCCATGGTTCACCCCGTCGCGGACCAGCTTGCGGTGCAGGTCGCCACAGGCATGCAGGGCGGTGCCATGCATCCGGCCCGGCCAGGCCAGGGCGCTGTCCATCACATCCTGACGATGCAGCCTTACCGGGTCGCCGTAGCGCTGCGCAAGGCGGTTGCCGTCCGCCACCAGCTCCGGGTTCCACTCGTAGCCGGTGACCGGCAGGTCGCCACGCCGGGCCAGGGTACGGGCAAGATGGCCCTTGCCACAGCACCAGTCCAGCGCCGGATGGTGCAAGGGCAGGAGGGCGGCACACAGGGCCCCTGCCTGCAGCCGCTTGCGACCGGGCATGTCGGTGGCTTCACGCTCCGTCAGGGTGGCCTGGTTCACCGCTCCCGGACCGGGGCTGAGGTCCGGCACCGCCACCAGGGCCTCATAGGCCGCCAGCTCCGGCAGCCACTCGCCCACCCGGGCCGCCAGCTGACGGGGATGATCCTCGTAATGGTCACACTGGCGCTCGTCCAGCTGCTCAAGCCAGCGCACCAGCTCCGGATGCCGCCGCACCCAGTCCGGCCGGGGTGTCATGAAAGGCGCCGGGCGCCACAGATCACCGTGTTTTTGCAGCCAGCCGTCAAGCCGGCGCCAGTGCCGGTAAAAAGCAGACCCGGTGTGGTGTAGACTCCGCTGCGGAGGTAACAACGTCATGCAACTGGCCTTTGTACTTGTTGAACCCAAGGTTCCTGAAAACGTCGGCGCCGCCGCCCGCGCCCTGTGCGCCATGGGGGCGGGCGAGCTGTGGCTGGTCAATTCAGACCTGCATACCCGGCCCGAGGCCCACTGGCTGGCTCACGGCAGCGACCACATCCTCGATAACGCCCGCATTTTCCCCGATCTGGACGCGGTGCGAAACTCCGCGGATCTGCTGATCGGCACTTCCGCCAAGCCCCGGCACAACCGTCACCACTGGCACGCCCCCGGCGAGCTGGCGGCGGCACTGGCCAACAAGGGCGCCGCGGTGGCCACGGCAGCCCTGGTGTTCGGCCGGGAGGACCGGGGCCTGTCCAACGACGAGCTGGCCTGCTGTGATCTGCTGACCGGCATTCCCATGGTAGTAAGCTATCCGTCCCTGAACCTGGCCCAGGCGGTCATGCTCTATGCCTGGGAGCTGTCACCCGCCAGGGCCTCGATCCAGGCCGGCCGTTCCGCCGCCGAGACCGATCCCGCACAGCTCCGCGCGCTGCGGCAACGGCTGGAGCAGCTGCTGCCGGCGCTGGACGCACCCCCTGGCAGCAAACTGTACCAGTGGCTGTTCGAACGGCTGCCCCTGCTGTCGGCCCGCGATATCGGTTTCGTTCACACCCTGTGCGGCAACCTTGCCCGCAAGCTCCGCGGCCCCTCTTCCGGCGGGCACTGACATTAGCGAGCACCTGTTCTATTTTTAATTGACAGCCTGTCACAGGGCTGACTAAGGTATTCTGAACGGAACAGAACACTGTTCCGCATTGCAAAACAACCGACTACAAATAAAACAAGGAAAGAGGATTCTGCGATGCTTAACCTGAAACGGTCCGTGGTGGCCGTCGCCCTCGCCTCCGCGCCTGCTCTGGCATTGAGTGCCGACGACGTCAAACTTCCCGATACGCTGGGCATGACCGCCTACGGCACCAGTTCCGCCGGCTACAGCCAGATGGTGGCCATCGGCAACCTGCTGAAGAACGAGTACGATGTTTCCCTGCGTATTCTTCCCGGTGAGAATGACGTCTCCCGCATGACGCCGCTGAAAACCGGACGGGTGCCGGTGTGTGCCTGTGGTATCGCCGCCTACTACGGCGCCGAAGGGGTGCTGATGTTTGCCGACAAGGACTGGGGCCCGCAGCCCATCCGGGTGATCACCACGTCCATCGCCAGTTTCGGCCTGAGCATCGCTGTGGCCGGTGATATCGATGCAGAAACTCCCTACGACCTGAAAGGCAAGCGGGTCTCCTGGATCCGCGGTGACGACGCCCTCAACCTGGGCACCGAAGCCATGCTGGCCTTTGGCGACCTGACCTGGGACGACGTTGAGCGGGTGGAGTTCCCGGGCTATGGCCGCGCCTTCGATGGGGTTATTGCGGACCAGAGCGACACTGCCTTCACCGTGACGGTAGCCGGCGGCCCTCAGCAGCTGGAGGCCAGCCCCCGGGGCATCACCTGGCTGACCCTGGACCCGGAGGATACCGAAGGCTGGGAGCGCCTGAATGAGGTAGCCCCCTACTTCCAGCCCCACAAGGTGACCTCCGGCGCGGGCATCAGTGAGGATGATCCCTGGATCGGCTCCAGCTACCCCTACCCCATCGTGGTGGCCAACGCCGACGCGGATGACACCATGATCAAGAGCCTGGTGAAGGTGTTCACCGAAGACTACGACAAGTACAAGGACGCCGCCCCGGGCAACGCCGGCTATGCCCTGGAAAACCAGAACATGGAATGGGTCGTGCCCTTCCACGATGCGGTGGTGGACTACTACAAGGAGATCGGTCACTGGACCGACGAGATGCAGGAGCACCAGGACCGGCTGGTGGAGCGTCAGCAGATCCTGCAGGAGGCCTGGGACGACTATACCTCCGGGGACACGCCCTCCGATGAGGACGAGTTCGAGGAAGGCTGGATGGAAGCCCGGGCCGACGCCCTCGAAGAGGCCGGCATGAACCCGGTTTTCCGTTAAGAATCCGTCCTCCGGCGGCAGGGGCCCGCACCCCTGCCGCCGTCACCCGTGTTTCCGGAGCTTCCGCATCATGACTCAAGCTGCTGCCCCTGACGACGACAAGGACCGCGTCGCCGGCATCCGGCAACTGCCGGGCCTCTGGCCATGGATACCACGGCTGACCACCCTGGCCCTGACCCTGTTCACCCTCGATTACCTGTTCAACCTTCAGCTCATCAACTTCATCACCCAGGTGGAGAGCCAGTTCTTCTACACGGTGGTGGCCCTGATGCTGCCGCTGGTGTTCCTGCTGTGGCCCATGAACCGGTTTGCCAGCCGCGACCGCGTTCCCTGGTACGACATCCTGCTGTTCCTTGCCGCCGCCGCCATCTGCGGTTTCTTCGTGGTCAACGCCGAGCAGATTCTCGACCGGGGCTGGGAATATTCCGCGCCACAGTATGCGGTGGTGATGAGCTATCTGCTGTGGATCACTGTGATCGAGGCCATCCGTCGCGCCGGCGGTCTGCCCATCGCGATCATTGTCGGGCTGGCCAGTATCTACCCGATCTTTGCCGATGTGGTTCCCGGCCCCATCCAGGGCTTTCCCTCTTCACTGGAGCAGACCGCCATCTACCTGACCATGAGCCGCGAGGGCATCATGGGCATACCCCTGCAGGCCTTCGCCAACCTGGTGATCGGCTTCCTGCTGTTCGGGGTGGCGCTGCAGAAGACCGGCGGCGGCAAATTCTTTATCAACCTGGCCTTTGCCCTGCTGGGCCATGTCCGCGGCGGCCCCGCCAAGGTGGCGGTGTTCTCCAGCGGGCTGATGGGCTCCATGAGTGGCAGCGTGATCACCAACGTCATGACCACCGGCGTGCTGTCCATTCCCGCCATGCGCCGGGTGGGGTTTGGCCGGTCCTATGCCGCCGGCGTGGAGGCCTGTGCCTCCACCGGCGGTGTGCTGATGCCGCCGGTGATGGGCGCCACCGCCTTTATCATGGCGGCCTTCCTCAATATTCCCTACGGCACCATTGCACTGGCGGCGGTGGTGCCCTCGGTGCTCTACTTCCTGGGGCTGTTCATCCAGATCGATGCCTATGCCGCCCGCAACGATCTCAAGGGGCTGCCGGCGGCCGAGCTGCCCTCCCTGCGCCAGACCCTGAAGGAGGGCTGGTACTTCATCTTCGTATTCGTGCTGCTGATCTGGATGCTGTTCTTCCTGCGCCGGGAAGCGACAGCGCCCTTCTTCGCCACCGCCCTGCTGCTGGTAATCAACCAGGTACTGCCTTACCAGCGATGGGGCTGGCAGGACGTCAAAAACTTCTTCGGCGACGCCGGCAAGCTGTTTGCCGAGCTGATTGCCATACTCGCCGGGGTGGGACTGCTGGTGGGTGCGCTGTCGGTGACCGGGCTGTCCGGCACCATCGCCAACGACCTGATCCACCTGGCCGGCGGCAACACCCTGGTGCTGCTGCTGATGGGCGCGGCGACCAGCTTCATCCTGGGCATCGGCATGACCGTCACCGCCGCCTATATCTTCCTGGCGGTTGCCCTGGCGCCGGCCCTGATCAATGGCGGCGGCATGGATCCGCTGGCGGTGCACCTGTTCATCCTGTACTGGGGCATGCTCAGCTTTATCACGCCGCCGGTGGCCCTGGGCGCCTTCGCCGCCGCCACGGTGGCCGGCGCCCGCGCCATGGAGACCGGGCTGCAGGCCATGCGCCTGGGCAGCGTGATCTACTTTATCCCGTTCCTGTTCGTGCTCAACCCGGCACTGATCTTCCAGGGCAGCTGGCAGGAGATCCTGGTGGTTATCCTGCAGGCGCTGGCCGGGGTGGTGCTGATTGCCGGCGCCATGCAGGGCTGGGTTCTGGGGGTGGGCAACCTGGCGGCGAGCCGGTTACTGCAGTGGCCCATTCGCGGCGCACTGATCGTCGGCGGACTGTTGCTGGCCATACCCGGCGGCGGGCCGGTGCCCCTGACCAACCTGCAGCTGTCGATGATCAGTGCGCTGCTGATCCTGCCGGCCCTCATACTGGCCTGGACGGCACAGCGCCGGCAGCTGGCGCCGGCCGGGCACTGAGCCGTCTCCCGCCGGGCGCCGTGCCCGGCGGGAGACGGTTCAACCCCCGCTTAGCAGCCTGCGGTACTGGTCCAGCACCTTGTCATCTTCCTTCGGATAGTCCGGGGCAAGGTGTTCCAGCTGTTCCGCCAGGATGTTGGCCATCAGCGCCCGGGCCGCCGGTTTGCGGTCGGCGGGCAGGATCAGCCAGGGCGCCTCGGCGGTGTGGGTGGCGGCGATGGCTTCCTCCACCGCCGCCAGGTACTCCTCCCGCCGCTGCCAGGCGACAATATCGGAGCGGTCGAACTTCCAGCGCTTGCGGGGCTTGTCCAGCCGCTTGAGCAGCCGCTGCCGGTGTTCCTCTTCCGACAGGTGCAGCCAGACCTTCACCACCGTGGTGCCCTCCTGCACCAGGTGCCGTTCAAAAGCCCGGATGGCGCTGAAACGGGCCTGCCAGTTGTAGTGACCCTGGTCTCTCACAGGCCACAGACGCTCCGCCATCACCGCCTCATGGTGGCTGCGGTTGAAGGCCACCAGCTCCCCCAGCGCCGGCAGGTAGGGGACCACGCGCCAGAGGAAATCGTGCTTTACCTCAGCGCCACGGGGCCGGCCGAAGGACCAGGCATGAAAGCCCGCCGGGTCCATAAAGGTGGCCAGGGTGCGGGTCAGGCTGTCCTTGCCGCTGGCATCCAGTCCATGAAATATCATGAGACAGGCTTTCTGGCCATTGGCCCAGAGCCGGCGCTGGTGTTCTCCGATGCGCTCCAGTGCCGGCTCCAGTTGCGGCACCCGGGCAGCATCGTCCGGATCCGTGACATAGTCATGCAGGCCCGGTTTTGCCGGATCATAGCGCCAGGGTTCATTGGCGGGGGTGGTCAGCATGTCGGTTCAGCTCCAGACGCAGGGTGGGACGGCGCAGCCCTGTCCCGGTGACGTATGAGTGGCCCGCCGGTTGGTGTTAGACTTGCGTTATTTACCATCAGGTTAGCAGGTATGAGTCGCAAGAAACGAGAAATTCCGGTTTTTGATCATCCGCTGATCGAAACCCACTGCCACCTCGACTACCTCAAGGACCGGCCGCTGGCGGAAACCCTTGAGAAGGTGCGCAGGGTCAATATTGAGCGGATGATCACCATCGCCGTCTCCCCCGACAACCTGGCCACGGTGCGGGAACTGAGCCAGCAGCAGCCATGGCTCTACGGCACCCAGGGCGTCCACCCCCATGAGGCAGAGACCTATTCCGACGACACCGAGCGGGAGATCCGCGACCACGCGGGCGATGACAAGATCGTTGCCGTTGGAGAGATCGGGCTGGACTATTTCTACGACAATGCCGACAGGGAGGTGCAGCGGCAGGTGTTCCGCCGCCAGCTGCAGATTGCCGCCGACCAGGACCGGCCGGTGGTTATTCACAGCCGCGAGGCAGATGAGGACACCATTGCGATCCTGTCGGAATTCGAGGATACCCTCAAGCGCAGGGGGGTGATCCACAGCTTCACATCCGGGCCGGGGCTGGCCCGCTATGCCCTGGACCAGGGCTGGTGCCTGGGCTTCAATGGCATTACCACGTTCAACAAGGCTGAGAACGTGCGGGACATCGTGCGCATGGCGCCCATCGGGCAGATCCTGCTGGAGACAGACTCACCGTTCCTGACCCCCGTGCCCTACCGTGGCCGGGAGAACGCGCCCTTCTATCTGCCGTTCGTGGCGGAGAAGATCGCCGAGGTGAAGGAGCTGCCCCTGGACCAGGTCCTGACCGAGACCTACCGCGCCAGCCTGCGCACCTTCTTTGCGGCGGATGCGCCGGTCAGCTGATGGCTTTCACGCCGGCACCCGGGCGCTGGCCAGGTCCAGCCCGAGCCGGCCCAGCAAACGCTCACATTCCTCGCTGTGCTGCAGGCCATTGCACATCAGCCAGGCCGCGCGCATGACGGCCTTATCCCGTTCGCCACTGCCCCGGGGAAGCAGGTAAGCAGCGCCGATCAGGTTGCGCAGGGACAGCGGCAGCCGCCAGTTCACCTTGAGCACATTTCCCAGCGGTCCGCTCCACTGGTGCAGCGCCCGTTCCACCTCATCGTCGTCGAGGGCACCGCCGGCGGTGATGAACTGCTGGGCGGTGCTGATGACCGCCAGCTCACCAATGCGGTGCAGCAGCCCGGCGGTGTAGCAAAGAGACGTATCCACCCCTACCTTGCGGCCCATGGTGCTGGCCAGCCCGGCCAGTTCGGAACTCTTGCTGACCTGTTCCCGCGCCAGGGTCTTCAGGGCCGGGGCCGTCAGACGGTGGCTGATATCCAGCGCCAGCGCCAGGGCGTGGTTCAGGCTCATGCGGATGCCCAGCAGGCCGATGGCTTCCCGCAGGCTGTTACAGGGCTCACCCGAGCGGCGGAAGGCACTGGTGTTGGCCACATCCAGCAGCCGGGCGGTCACCTGAGGCTGGTCTCTCCAGGCCCGGGCCAGCTCACCGACGGAAAGTGCACTGGCGTTTTCGATCAGGGCCATCACGCTGGCCGGGTTGAGCCCCACGGGCAGGTAAACCTGAGTGTACCGGGCGCTGCGCAGCATGTCCTCAAAACCCGGCTCAGGGCCGGTCGAAGGGTGTTCCGGCAGCAGCGCCCGCAGCCGTTGCTGCATGACATTGGCACTGAAGGGCTTGGGCACGAAGCCCTGGATCTGAAGGCGGCCCGCAGCCAGCACCCGCTCCCGGTCCACCTTGCGGGACACCATCAGCACCGGTACCTTCCGGTCCCGCTGGCGCACGGCACGCACCAGGTCCAGGCCCCGGCCATCCGGCAGTTCCCAGTCGCAGACCACCAGGTCCGGCCGCCGCTCCTCCAGGCTGGCGCGAGCCTCGGCCAGGGTGTGGCAGGTGCGGATACCAGCACCGGAAAACAACCCCGATACGAGGGTTGCCACCAGTTCCGCCACGGGAACATCCGCGTCCAGGATCAGTACGTTCATGGGTTGAGCTGCCAGTTACGGGATGG
>JBMCIH010000019.1:0-11141 GCA_048617055.1 Marinobacter sp.
TTGTCGGTGCCCATGACCGGCACCACCACACCCTGCGCCTGTTGCATTATCCCCCGCTTCCCGAGGGCTTCGAACCCCATGATGGAGAAAGCCGCGCCGGCGCCCACACCGACTACGGCAGCATCACCCTGCTGTTCCAGGATTCCGTGGGCGGTCTTGAGGTGCGTACCCGTGATGGCGAATGGCTACGGGCAACCCCGATTCCCGGCACGGTGGTGGTGAATACCGGCGACCTGATGCACCGCTGGACCAATCACGTGTTCTGCTCCACGCCCCACCGGGTGAACGTGGCACCGGAGCACTGCCACCGGGACCGCTATTCCATCGCGTTCTTCTGCCATCCCAACAAGGATGCCGAGATCGCCTGTATCGACACCTGTGTCACGGCGGAGACGCCGCCCATCTATGAACCCATTTCGGCGGGCCAACACCTGCAGGAAAAGCTGACCAGTACCTATGGGGCCTGAGCCCCGAAACCGGAGGAGTTACCATGAACAAACTGCGATCCCTGGCTATCGGCGTGTCGCTCTCGGCGAGTGCCCTGGCGGGCCTGGCCCAGGCCGACGACCTGACCCCGGTCACCGTGGCCACCACCTGGTACGCCCAGGCGGAGCACGGCGGCATCTACGCCGCCAAGGCCATGGGCATCTACGAGGAGCATGGGCTGGATGTCACCATCAAGATGGGTGGCCCCCAGGTCAATAATGTCCAGCTGCTGATGGGGGGCTCGGTGGATTTCATCATGGGCTATGCCCTGCAGTCACTCAACTCGGTGAACGAGGGTGTCCCGCTGGTCACGGTAGCGGCCTTTTTCCAGAAAGATCCCCAGTCACTGGTGGTCCATACCGGCGTTGGCCATGATTCGCTGGAAGACCTGAAAGGCAAGCCCATGCGGGTACCCACGGCCGGCCGCGTGGCCTACTGGCCCTGGCTGAAGACCGAGTATGGTTACACCGATGATCAGCTGAAGGCCTATGACTACAGCTTTGCCCCGTTCATCCGGGACGACCAGACCATCCAGCAGGGCTATGTGACCAACGACGGCTTCTTCCTGGAGCAGGCGGGAGTTGAGGGCAAGAGCCTGTTGCTGGCGGACTATGGCTGGCAGGCCTATTCCGCCACCCTGGACACCACCTATGAGATGGTTGAGGACAACCCCGAGGTGGTGCAGAAAATGGTGGCCGCCACCGCCGAGGGCTGGGAGGCCTATTTCGAGAACCCGGAACCGGCCAATGCGCTGATCAAGGAAGACAATCCGGAGATGCAGGATGAGCTGCTGGCGTACAGCCACGGCAAGATGCAGGAGGAAGGCATACTGCTCTCCGGTGCTGCCGAGGATGGCCGCTACGGCATGATGACCCGGGAGCGCTGGCAGGCCTTCTTCGAGGATATGGTGGCAGCGGGAACGCTACCCGAAGATCTGGACTGGCAGAGCGCCTTTGACCTTTCCTTTGTGGATGCGATCTACGCCGATTGACCCGGCGCTGGCGTCAGGAAAAGGGGCGGCACCGGCGGCCGCCTCTTTACAGGAGAGTCAGGCCGGGTGTAAGTGACCTGCCAGAAAGCGGGTGAGTGCATCGGCTACCGCCTGTGGTGCCGCCACCTGGGGCACATGGCCGGTAGCCAGCGAGACCACCTCGGCGCCGGGTACCAGTGCCTGCATGCGCCGCTGCACCGCCAGCACCACGGAGCGGTCCTGCCGGGCCTCCACATAAAGCCTTGGCAGGGTGCCGAAGCGGGCTTCGGTCCACCGGGGTGCCAGCGCGCGGCTGCCCTCGGCCTGGGGGCCGAAGCGGGGGATGGCCTGGGACGCCGCCGCTTCACTGACGTCCTGAAGAAAGATGTTGCGAATGGCCGATGCAGGCACCCGGGACACCAGGCCGTTCGCTTCCCATTGCAGAAACGGGCCTATGCCGGAGGCTTCCGGGTGCGCCTCCAGCATGTCTGCCACCACCTCCCCGAAGCCGGTGCCGGAGGGGAGCATCATGCCGCACAGGTAGGCCACGCCAGCCACCCGCTCGCAGATCACTTCCGCCAGATGGCTGGCTACCGCGCCTCCACCGGAATGCCCCACCAGTAACAGTGGCCCGTCGATATGCGCCAGGCTGTCAGTCAGTTCAGCAACACAGCTGTCGATTGAGGCATCCGCCGGATTGCCCAGTCGTGCGCCGCATCCGGGCAGGTCCGGCGCCAGTACGTCAAGGCCGCGTTGCTCCAGGTACGGTGTGAGGGTGTCCCATACCCAGCCTCCGGCCCAGGCACCATGGATCAGTACCACGGTGGCCCGTTCAGGCATAGGTCCTCCGGTACATCTCCATCAGGTGGGCTTCCACCGTGGTCGGCGGGTAGTGGGGCTGGTCTCCCGGGGCCAGGCATTCGGGCAGGCAAGTGACTTCATGGTCCGGGTTGCCACTGTAGAAGAAGGGCACCGAATAGCGCTCCGCACCGGAGGTGTTCACCACCCGGTGCAACGTGGAGCGATAGCGGTCGTTGGTCCAGCGGGCGATCATGTCGCCCAGGTTCACCACGAAGGTGCCCGGTATGGGGTCGGCCTCCAGCCAGCGCCCGCGGTGGGCGTCCCAGACCTGAAGGCCGGGTTTGTTGTCCAGCAGCAGTATGGTGACACCCCCGAAATCCGTGTGTGCACCACAACCCTTCTCGCCGGGTGCCGGGTTCGGAGGCTGGGGCGGATAGTGCAGCAGCCGCAGGGTAGACAGGGGCTGGTGGCAGAACGCCGCGAAGAAGTCCTGGGACAGCCCCAGCGACAGGGCAAGCGCCTGCATGATGCGACCGCTGAGTTCGTTCATGGCGGTGAAGTAGGCCGTCATGGTGTCGCGGAATGCCGGCAGCTCCGCCGGCCACTGGTTCGGGCCCTGGTTGAAACGGCCGGCCCGTACCCGGGGGTCCGCCTCGTCCAGTTCCTCGCCAATGTAGAACCCTTCCTTCAGATCCGGCGGCGCGCCCGGCTCCAGGGTCTGTCCCTTCAACGGCTCGTAGCCACGGTTGGCCGGCGACCGGGCCTTGTGGATGCGCTCCTTGCGGGCATCGGGCAGGTCAAACAGGGCGCGGGACTGGGCAAACACCTGGCTGATCAGGTCCGGGGCGATGCCATGGTGGCTGATATAGAAGAAGCCGGTCTGCAGGCAGGCATCGGCCAGTGACCGGGCCAGGGCCTCGCGCTCGGTGGCCGTTCCCTGCAACCGGGAAAGGTTGATAACGGGCAGCGCCGTGCCCGTGCCGGTACTCGTGCTCATGCCATTACTCCAGTGTGTCGGAAATTTTCATGTCCAGGTGGTCAGTAATTCACGAAGCGTGCCACTGTCAGTGAACGGGAAAGCCGCTGTCAGGGCCGTCAGGGTGGGGATGGGAACCTGATCGCGGAAGGGACCGGTTCGATGAACAGGCCTCAAAGCGGGGCGTAGCGCTCGTTTATGCACTGGATCCGGGCGTTTCGGCTGGCGTGGTATGGGTGCCCGGCCGCTCAAATCCCGGCAGAAATTCCATGACGGCAGGGCAGGGATGGCCCTCAAAAGGTCGCCCCCGGCGGCCGCTCGGCGCCCGGGCCGACACATGGCGGGATTTGTGCAAGCGCACCCGGCAAAGTGGCCTGTGGTTTGCTTTCTCCTGATAAAACCTGACCGAACGATCAATAAATTCGGAAGGCGACCATACGATAAAGGGGAAAGCACATGCACAAGCCGTTCAAACCTTCATTACTGCTCGCCGCTGCACTGGCTGGCGGGCTGCTCGGCCAGGTCGCCCTGGCCGCTGATGAGGTCACCTACCAGCTGGACTGGCTGCCGGGTGGTGACAAGTCCCCGGTCTACGTTGGTGTGCAGGAAGGCTTCTTCGAGGAAGAGGGCCTTGAGGTCAGCATTGCCAGTGGCCGTGGCTCCACCGACGCCATCACCAGGATCGCCTCGGGGCGGGCGGATATCGGCAGTGCCGACATCGGGGCGCTGATGGCTGCCAGGGCTGAAGATGACAGTCTGCCGGTCAAGGCGGTATACACCATCTTCAATCAGGCGCCCCACGCGTTCTTCGCCCTCAAGAGCAGCGGTATTGAAACGGTGGCTGACATCGAGGGCAAAAAGGTGGCCACATCACCGTTCACCTCCTCCAACGCGTTCCTGCCGCTGGTGCTGAAGGAGAACGGCCTGCCGGAAGATGCCGTAAAGCTGACCAAGACAGACCCGGGCGCCCTGGGCCCCATGCTGGTGAATGGCCGTACGGACGCTGTCATCGCCTGGGTCACCAATGTGCCGCTGTTTGCCGACCAGGCGGAGGAAACCGGAAACGAGCTGGTTGTGGTGCCCTGGTCGGATGCCGGCCTGGAGCTGTACAGCTCATCCGTCGTGGCCAGTGAGACCTTTCTGAAGGAACGCCCGGACGTGGCCAGACGGTTCATGAAAGCCTTCGACAGGGCGTTGCGCTTTACCAGTGAGAACCCGGATAAGGCCGCTGCCGCATTGAAGCGGATGGTGCCGGAAGTGGAAACGGCTGTGGCGTCGGCCCAGGTGAGTGCCACCATGCGTCTGGTGTTCAACAGTGTCAGTGAGCGGGACGGCGTGGGCGCTATGACCCCTGAGCGTGTGGCGCAGACCTGGGAGTGGGTAGCCCAGGCGGAAGACCTTGACCAGGACGTTCTGGATCCGGAAACCGTGATTGACCGCAGCCTGCTCGAGGCGCTGTAAGCATGACGCAATCTGCCACCAACCGTTCGTTCGTCCGGCTCTGCGGAGTCGGGCACCGGTATGACCCGAACCCGGAGGTGCCGCCGGCTGTAACCGGTATTGATATGGAGATCCGCCGCCATGAGTTTGTGGCGGTGGTAGGTCCTTCGGGCTGTGGCAAGTCCACCCTGTTGCGCATGATTTCCGGCCTGCTGAGGCCAACGGAGGGGGAAGTGTCGGTGTTCGGCCTGCCGGTCACCGGCCCGCGGGATGATGTCGGCATCGTGTTTCAGAAGCCGACCCTGCTGCCCTGGCTGACGGTACGCAAGAACGTGCTGTTTCCGCTCAGGCACAAGTTCGGGCGCTACAGCCGTGACGACGAAAGGCGCGCTGACGAACTGCTGGCCATGGCCGGGCTCGACAGCTTTGCAAACAGCATGCCCGACGAGTTGTCCGGCGGTATGCAGCAGCGGGTCGGTATTGTCCGGGCGCTGCTGCTGAACCCGGACATCCTGCTGATGGACGAGCCGTTCTCCGCGCTGGATGCCATGACCCGTGAGCAGATCGGGTTCGATCTGCTGGAGATCTGGGAGGAAAACCCCAAGACTGTGCTGTTTATTACCCACTCCATTGCCGAGGCGGTACTGCTCGCCGACCGGGTACTGGTGATGAGCAGGCGCCCCGGCACCATGCTGGACGTGATTGAGGTGGACCTGCCCCGTCCGCGTTCCGCCGGTACCATCTCCGAGCCCCGGTTCGGACAACTGACTGAACGGCTGAGGAAGCACATCTATGAGCCTGAAGCTGCCTGAGGGCAGGGTCGGCGGTTTCCTGCTGGCGGCCGCGCCCTGGTTGTTCTTCCTCGGCCTGATCCTGTTGTGGGAACTGATCTGCCGGCTGTTTTCGTTGCCCCAGTATGTACTGCCGGCACCGTCGGTGATCGTCGACGCCTTTTTCAAGGTCGAGATGAACTGCTGGCTGGGCCACCTGTGGGCGACTCTGCGGGTGGCGCTGCTGGGGTTTGCGGTGTCCATCCTGGTGGCGATCCCCATTGCCATCGCGATGATGCGCTCGGAGTTGCTGAGCCGCACGCTCTACCCGTTGCTGGTGGTGATCCAGTCCACGCCGGTGGTGGCAGTGGCGCCGCTGATTATCGTGCTGATGGGCTCCGATGACCCCTCACGGGTGCTGATCACCGCCCTGCTGACCTTTTTCCCGCTGGTGGTGTCCACTGCCACCGGCATCAACGAAACACCCCCGGAGCTGATTGAGCTTAGCCGCTCCCTGGATGCGCCTACCCGGCGCGAAACCTGGCAGATACGGATTCCCTACGCCATTCCCCATATCTTCAGTGGCCTGAGGGTGGCCATCACCCTGGCCATCATTGGAGCGGTGGTGGCGGAATTCGTGGCAGCGGAGCAGGGGCTGGGGTACTTCATCCAGTTTTCCACCTCGTTTTTCCGGATACCCCAGGCATTTGCCGGGCTTTTTTTCCTGGCGGTGGTCAGTCTTCTGCTGTTCAAGTCCGTGCAGTGGACCCAGCAGATTTTCTTCCCCTGGAGCCTGCCGAAGAAACGGACCTGAGCCAGGTGATACAGCCGCGCGGGCCGGAATCCCGATTGACAGACGAGGACCTTGTGTTGAACCCGAATGACACTGACCTGAAGTTTCTGCGCAGAACCCTGGACCTGGCCCGCATGGCGGCCGACCAGGGTATCCATCCGTTTGCCGCCGTTCTGGTGGACGGGCAGGGTGAGGTGCTGATGGAACAGATCAATGCCTACCTGCCGCACCAGGACATGACCGGTCATGCCGAACGGGTTCTGATGACCCGGGCCAGCCAGACCTGGAGGCCTGAACAAATGTCCGGATTCACCATGTATGTGTCGGCAGAACCCTGCTGCATGTGCGCCGGCGCTGCCTACTGGGCCGGGCTGGGGCGGCTGGTATACGGCGTCAGTGAGCACCGTCTCAAGCAGCTTACCGGCAATCATCCGGAAAATCCGACCCTGGATCTGCCCTGCCGCGAGGTGTTCGCCGCCGGCCAGCGACCGGTGGACGTGACCGGACCGCTGCTGGAAGACGAAGCGGCCGAGGTCCACGAAACCTTCTGGCGGAACCGGAAAAAGTGAGGCGCCTGGCCATGGACGAAAGCAGGGTAACCATTGTCGTGGACTCCCGTTACGGCACCACTTTGGCCCTGGCCAGGGCCATTGCCGAGGGGGCCGGGGCCGAGGGTGCCCAGGTGCGGTTGCGGCGGGTGGCCATCACGGAGCCCGAGTTCAGTGTTGACGTTGAGCGACCGGACTACCGGGAGGCCCAGGCCTTTTACCGCGAACTGCCCCGGGCCAGCGCCGCTGACCTGGAGTGGGCGAGGGGCATCATCTGGGGTTCGCCCACCCGCTACGGGCTGATGAGTTCGCCGCTGAGGGCGTTCATTGACGAAGTCGCACCCCTGTGGCGACAGGGGGCGCTGATCGGCAAGGTGGGCGCCGCCTTTACCTCCACCGGGGGCATGCACTCGGGCAATGAGATGACCCTGCTGTCGCTGCTGCTACCGTTTCTGCAGCACGGCATGGTGCTGGCGGGTGTACCCCACAGCGTGCCGGAACTGGTCCGAACCACCAAGGGGGGCTCACCCTACGGCGCCAGCGCCGTTACCGGGTTTGACGGTACCCGGGGAGTCGACATTAACGAGCTGGCCATCGCCCGAGCCCTTGGCGCCCGGGTGGCCAGGCTGGCCGGGCAGATTGAACCGGAGCCGGCGTCGGTGGAGCTCGCTGCCCGTGAGCCATCCGGCTAGTACGCGGTTCGATCCATTTTCTCAGGCTGTGTCTTGCAGTCTCCTTTGGCCGCCTCCGGGCGGCTTTTTTGTGCGTCTGCGTGGGACCGGACCCGGAGGTGACCTGCCGGATGCCTCCCCGTGGGAACTGTCCGCTCAACTGCCTGGCCATGGGCAAAAGCGGTGCAGGAAACCGGGCGCTGTTTCAACGGGGGGCACGGGATATGCCATTGTGTATCAGAAATCACGCCAATACAGCGGGTTATCGGGATGTTCCCGGATGGCACGACGGTTGCAAATCAAATCCTGAACAAATGGTCAACATACGGCGACCCGGGTCGCCTGCATTCAGGAGAGACTTCATGACAGTGAAAACACTTCGTATGGCCGGTGCGCCGCTGCTGGCCGCCGGACTGATGGTAACCACGCCCCTGGCCGCCGAAGACCTGGACAAGATCGTGTTCGGCACCAACTGGTACGCCCAGGCCGAACATGGTGGCTTCTATCAGGCCGTTGCCGAGGGCATCTATGAAAAACACGGTCTCGATGTGGAAATCAAGATGGGCGGTCCCCAGGTCAACGGCACCCAGTTGCTGGTGTCCGGCCGTTACGACTTCCTGATGGGCTACCCCATCGGCAACATCAAGGCTGTGGAAGAGGGCTTGCCGGTAATCACCGTGGCGGCCTCGATGCAGAATGATCCGCAGTCTCTGGTGGCCCATCCCCACATAGACAGCATTGAGGAAATCCAGGAGAAGGAGCTGCCGGTCTACCTTTCCTCCTCGGCCCACAACACCTTCTGGCCCTGGCTGAAGGCGGAGTACGGCTTTAGTGATGATGTCGTGCACTCATACACCTTCAGTGTGGCCCCGTTCCTCAATGATGAGGACATTGTCCAGCAGGGCTACCTGTCCTCCGAGCCCTTCGCCATCCGCAAGGGTGGCGTTGAGCCTTCCGTGTTCCTGCTGTCGGACTATGGTTACCCCCCCTATGCCACCACCATCGAAACCACCCACGACATGGTGGACGAAGATCCGGACCTGGTGCGCCGGTTTGTGCAGGCCAGCATGGAGGGCTGGAAGAGCTACCTGGAGAACCCGGAACCCGGCAATGAACTGATCAGGGAGGCGAACCCCGAAATGAGCTCGGAGCAGATCGCCTACGGCATCGAAAAAATGAAGGAATACAAGCTGGTCACGGACGGGGATGCGCAGACCAAAGGCATTGGCGTGATGACCGATGAGCGCTGGCAGGAGATTTTCGACTTCATGGTGGAGCAGGATCTGGCGTCCGAGGATCTGGACCTGAGCAAGGTCTATACCCTGGAGTTCCTGCCGGAAGAGCCGATTCTGCCCTGATCCACCCCTAACTTACGAAACCGGCAGGCGCACAGCCCGCCGGCAGGAGAACCGAGATGACCGCTTCCAAGGTAACGCCGCTGGTGCCCGGGCCCGGGCCGGAAACGGAGAATACCCCGCCTTCGCCTCAGGCGGGGGCACACCGGCCGGTGCTGGAGGTATCCGGCGTCGACAAGGTCTATGCCAATGGCACGGAGGCGCTCAAGGGCGCCGATCTGACCGTCCGTCAGGGCGAGTTTGTCAGCCTGCTGGGACCCTCCGGCTGCGGCAAGAGTACGCTGCTGCGTATCCTGGCGGGGCTGGGGAGTGTGACCACCGGCACGGTGAAATGGTGGGAGCAGGACTACGGGGTGGTGGGCAGCACTGGCCGCAAGCTGGCCTTCGTGTTCCAGAACGCCACCCTGATGCCCTGGGCCCGGGTGCGGAAGAATATACGCCTGCCCCTGGACCTGGAGCATGCCGGCAGGTCGCCGGAAGTGGAACAGAAAATCGACAAGGCTATAGAACTGGTGGGCCTGAATGGCTTCGAGCAGTCCTTCCCCCGGGAGTTGTCCGGTGGCATGCAGATGCGGGCCTCCATTGCCCGGGCCCTGGTGACCGATCCCAATCTGCTGCTGATGGACGAGCCCTTCGGTGCACTGGACGAGATGACCCGCAACAAGCTCAACGACGATGTGCTCAGGTTATGGCGGGAGAAGGGCTGGACCGTGGTGTTTGTTACCCACAGTGTCTATGAAGCTGTGTACCTGTCCAACCGGGTGGTGGTGATGGCGGCCCGCCCCGGGCGCATCGTGGACGACATTGTGGTCGACCAGCCCTATCCGCGATCCCCGGAATTCCGGGTGTCCACGGAGTTTGCCGGCTATTGCCGGCAGGTTTCCCAGGCGCTGGAGCGGGCCAGCACGATGGGCGAAGACCCCAATCGGCAGCAGGAGGGTGAGGCATGAACAGGCCGCTGATCCAGAATGAACGCTTTGTACAGATTGCTGCCCCGCTGATGGTGGGGGTGGTGTTCCTTTTGTTGTGGCAATTTGCCGTGATGGCATTCGAGGTGCCCAGATACATCGTACCCAGCCCGGTGGCCATTGGCGGCACCCTGATCAGTGAATGGTCAACGCTGGTGAACGCCCTGGCCATGACCCTGAAGGTGACCTTTCTGGCCTTCGCCATTGCCGTTGTGCTGGGGGTGGCCGCCTCCCTGCTGTTTGTCCAGAGCAAGTGGATCGAGATCAGCCTGTTCCCCTATGCGGTACTCATGCAGGTTACCCCGATCGTGGCCATCGCACCGCTGATCATCATCTGGGTGGACAACACCACCTGGGCGCTGACCATCTGCGCGGTGATCATTGCCATCTTTCCGATCATTTCCAACACCACTCTGGGTCTGCGCAGTGTCGACCCGAATCTGCTCAGCATGTTCCGCATGTACCGCACCAGCCGCTGGCAGGAACTGGTGCGCCTGCGCATACCCAGCGCGCTGCCGTACTTCTTCGGTGGCCTGCGGATCAGCTCCGGGCTGGCCCTGATCGGCGCCGTGGTGGCGGAATTCGTCGCCGGCACCGGCGGCAGCAAGGCGGGTCTGGCCTACCTGATCCTGCAGTCCGGCTACAACCTGCAGATTCCGAAGATGTTCGCAGCGCTGATCCTGATCACTCTGACCGGTATTGCCCTGTTCGCGCTGATGGTCTGGTTGTCGGATCTTGCCCTGAAGAGCTGGCATGAAAGCGCGCTTCGGGTTGAGCATTGACTGAGGCGCGACCGGCCCAGGCGATATCGCCAGCAGCAACCGGCTACGCCTGGCGTAACGGCTATCTGCTGCTGGCGTTTACCGCCCTGGCCTGGGGCATCAATTTCCCCATTCTCAAGCTGGGCCTGGACTACAGCCCGCCGCTGCTCTACACCACCCTGAGGATGATCCTGGGTACCATCACCATGTTCGTGATTGCCCGGGTCATGGGCATCCTGCGGTTTCCCCACCGGGCCGACCTGCCGGTGGTGTTTTCGGTGGGGCTGCTGCAGAACATGGGTTTCATTACCCTGGTAACGGTAGGCATGCAGTTCATGCCGGCGGGCCGGGCGGCGATCCTGGCCTATACCTCGCCGATCTGGGTGGTGCCCGCCGCGGCCCTGTTCCTCGGGGAGCGTTTCACCCTGCCGAGGGCGGTGGGCACCGGGCTCGGCCTGGCCGGGCTGATGGCCATCTTCAATCCGCTGTCGGTGAACTGGGGTGCACCCGGAACCCTGCTCGGTGGCGGCCTGATCGTACTGGCCACCATCATCTGGACCGCCGGGCTGGTGCACGTGCGCCGTCACCCATGGCGCGGCGAT